>JAYTZB010000428.1:0-8704 GCA_043742085.1 Polyangiaceae bacterium | reverse complement strand
CGGCGGACCTCCTCGAGCTGAGCTCCGCGCGTAAGACCGAGCTCCTCCAGATCGCCCGCGACCTCGAGCCTCTGCGCAAGTCCGCGAGGGATGCGGGCTCGTGGACCAACGAGATCGTGGCTCTTTTCAAGGCCATCCCGGCTCGTCTCGAGGGCGCTGGCGAGTTCGAAGTCGCCTTCGAGTGAGTCAGGTTTGATGGGGTGAGCGCCTCCAGGCGTTAGGATGGGGTGCCCTTGAGCCGCCTCCACGCCCCGCCCAGTCGAACGACCGACCGCCCGGAATCCGCCCCCGCGGCGCGCTCCGTTCGTCCGGCGGCGATCTACCGGCGGCTCCCGAGGAAGTGGCTTGCGATCGGCGCGGGCGTCGGGATGGTGCTGCTCGTCGCAGGGCTGCTCGCCTTCGGGCCGCTCGTTCGCTCGAAGGTCGCGAAGGAAGGTCAGCGCCGGCGTCTCGACGTCACCGTCGGGTCGGTCCGCCCCGGCTTCTTCGCGGCGAGCCTCGGCGACGTCCACGTGCGCCTGCAGGGAGTCTCGGGCGTCGAGGTGCGCCTCGACGAGGTCCGCGTGGGTCTCAGCGCCGGCTTCTCGGTGCGCGAGATCACCGCGCATGGTGGCGAGATCAAGCTCGACGGCGAGCCCGAGGACGTCATCGAGCGCCTGCGCGCATTCCAGAAGAGCGGTCCTCCGCCGGCGGCGGCGGAGAAGGGACATCGCACGCCCATCTCGGCGGATGGTCTCGCCCTCGCCTGGACGCTCCCGGGGGAAGGCGCGATCAACGCCTCGGGGATCAAGCTCTCCCGCGCGGACGAGGGCGTTCGCTTCACCTGCGGTCGCATCGGAGCGATGTACAGGCGTGCGTCCCTCGAGATCGTCGAAGGCGAAGTCGAGCTCGGACCCGAGAACGCCTTGCGGCGCATCTCGGCGACCGCCATGACCGTTGGTCAGGAGCCGATCGCGCATGCAGGGCCCATCGCCAAGCCCACCGCCTCGAGCGGCCTCGAGCCCGCGCCCCCGCCGCTTCCTCCGCCGACCGTCGGCGCTAAGGGGCGAGGCAGCAAGGCGGCTGCGCCGCTCAAGGGGGCGAAGCTCGCGACGAATTCGCCATCCGTCGCGGCGCTCGCGCCGGACGAGCCCGTGCTGCCGCTGCCCGATCTGCACGCGCTCCGTGCGCGCATCGCGGCGGTCGCAGCGTCCGCCGGTGCGCGCGTTCCGGACGGCAGCAAGGTCGACATCGGCGGGCTCTCGGTGAAGCTCCACGTCGGCGGTGAGCCCTTCGCGTTCGGACCCGGACCGTTCACGATGGAGCGCACGGGCGACATGATCCGGCTCACGTTCGCCAGCGAGAAAGCGGCGACGACGACGCCGCTCTCGATCGACGCCGAGCTGCCGCTCGCCGCCGGCGACGTCACGGCGCGCCTCTCGGGCGGTCCCGTTTCTCTCGCGCTGCTGGGCGTGAAGGAAGGGACGAAGGGGCTCTTCGACGTCGGGCACGGCATGGTGTCGGGCAAGGGCCAGGTCGTGCTCTCTGCCGCCGGGGACGCGCTGACGTTCGACGGGCAGGTCGCGCTGCGCTCGATCTCGGTGAAGCAGCCGCGTCTGTCGGCAGAGCCGCTCCGCGGCATCGACTTCGCGGTGAGCGCGCGAGGGCTCCTCGACGACGGCGGAAGGCTCCGCGTCGACGACGCACAGCTCGACATGGGCGCTCTCCACGTCCGCACTCACGGGACCATGGAGGAGTCGCGCGAGCACTTCGCCCTGGCGCTCGCCGTCGACGTCGCCCCAGCATCGTGCCAGGCGCTGCTCGACAGCACGCCGCAAGGCCTCTTGCCGACGGTCCGGTCCGCGCGCATGGCCGGGACGTTCGGCGCGACGTCGCGCGTGAGCTTCGACACGCGAGCCATCGACAAGCTGGTCCTCGAGTACCAGATCGACGATCGCTGCAAGCTCGTGGAGGTGCCGCCCGACCTCGCACGCGAGCGCTTCACGAGCTCGTTCACCTACCGGACCTACCATCCCGACGGGACCCCGAGCGACACCAGCACCGGCCCCGGAACCACGGCGTGGACCGATCTCGACGACATCTCCCCGTTCATGGTCGCCGCGGTCCTCACCACCGAAGATGGTGCATTCTACAAGCATCATGGCTTCAACCACTCGGCCATCCGCAACAGTGCTGCCGCCAACCTGAAGGCCCGGCGGTTCGTGCGCGGCGCGAGCACCATCACCATGCAGCTCGCGAAGAACCTGTTTCTGTCTCGCGAGAAGACGCTCTCGCGGAAGATCGAGGAGCTCGTCCTCACCGACTACCTCGAGCAGGCGTTCCGCAAGGACGACATGATGGAGCTCTATCTCAACGTCATCGAGTTCGGCCCCGACATCTATGGAGTGACGCGCGCCGCGGACTATTACTTCGGGCGGAAGCCGGAGGAGCTGAACCTGCCGGAGTGCTTCTTCCTCGCGTCGATCATGCCGTCGCCCGTGCGCTACGGAAAGCTTCGCGACAAGGGGCAGGTCTCGGAGGGCTGGATGAAGCACATCCAGACGCTCATGCAGATCGCCGCGAAGAACGGCAAGGTCTCCCGCGCCGAGCTCGCGGAGGGGCTCGCGCAGCCGATCGTCTTCGTGAAGCCCGGTGATCCACGACCCGAGCCGCGGAAGGCGGTCAGCGCCGGTCGCCGCGACCCGCTCGACGAGGACTCCGGCTGGCAGCCGCTGGAGTGACTCGCCAGATCACTTCTTGCCCTGGGCACGGAGCGCGCTGAAGAAGCGCCGCAAGCGCTCCGCGCAGTCGTCGGCCAGCACGCCTCCGGCCACCGGGAAACGATGGTTGAGGCGGGTGTCGGTGCCGATGGTGAAGAGCGTGGTGGCGGCGCCGGCCTTTGGATCGACGCAGCCGTAGACGAGACGTCCCACGCGCGCGTTGACCATCGCGCCGGCGCACATCACGCACGGCTCGAGCGTGACGTAGAGCGTGGTGCTCTCGAGTCGCCACGTCTCGAGCTTGCGCGCGGCCATTCGCATCGCGACGATCTCGGCGTGCGCGGTGGGGTCCTCGTCGGTCTCCCGCAGGTTGTGACCGGCGGCGAGCAGCTCGCCGGCCGCGGACACGATCGCGCAACCCACCGGCACCTCGCCCTTCGCGGCTGCGCGGTCGGCCTCGTCGAGCGCGACTCGCATCCAGCGCTCGTCGTCGTCCATGTCCCCTGCTTCGCGAGAGGAGCACATGCTGCTCGTCCCGCGTTCGTTCCGTTTAGCGCGCCCGGGAAGATTCGAACTTCCGACCCTTGGTTCCGTAGACCAATGCTCTATCCAGCTGAGCTACGGGCGCATCCCCGCGAAAGGTCGCGGTGTGAACGCGGCGCACCATACTTGCGCGGGCGTAGGTGTCAACGGATCGATTGCTTCCGCAGAGATGGCCGCGCTGCGACGGCGTTTTTCCACCGGCGGAAGACCCGTGCCAACTACGAAAAGAGTGCGTACCCACACGCTCACGATGACCCTGGGACCACCCCCGCGCGGCTCGACCCCGCCTGTGGATTGTTACAACCGCATGAAATCGCTGAAATCCTGAAATTGGCACGCCTACTGCTCAAGGGGAGGCACTGCCCGCGCCCCCTTTCTCTTAGTTCTTTTTCCTTCCTTCTTACTGGGCGCAACGCAGGACACGCGCAGCGACGACGACGATGAAGTAGCGGGCTGCTCTTCTCGGCGTCTGCAGTAACGAATGCGTTCCTCGATCTCCCTTCGGGAACGGCTCTCGGCACGGCTCCGCGACAGCGAATACCTTCCTCTTATCCTTCCGCTTCCCCTTCTTTCTTCGCCTCGCGTTCGCTTGACGTAGATATCGCCCGAATGGTC
Source organism: Polyangiaceae bacterium (assembly GCA_043742085.1). GTDB lineage: Bacteria > Myxococcota_A > Polyangia > Polyangiales > Polyangiaceae > Labilithrix. Next base: position 4,847 of record JAYTZB010000428.1, on the reverse strand, counting down.
GAGCTTGTTCGTGGCGTCTCCCGCGGCTGAACCCGCAGGTGGCGCCACGTCGCTTTTTGTGGCGCCGCATTCGCCGCTGCGTTTGCCGCTGCAGTCGAGATCGCAACCGGCCGTCGTATGGGTCAAGCTAACGAGATGACGCGCGCATTCCTTCGAGCGGTCGGGTTGGCGGCAGGCGTCGCCCTCGCCGCGGTCTCGATGGAAGCCCGCGCAGGTGAGCCCGGCAGCGCGCCGGGTCCGGCAGCTGCTCCCGCATCGGCTCCTCCTCTCGCCGCTCCGCTCGTGCCTGCCGGCTTGCCCGCTGCGCCGTGGCTCGGCGTGCAGATGGATGCGGGCAGCGACATCGGAGTGACCGTCGAGCATGTCGTCCGCGGATCGCCCGCCGAGAAGGCCGGCGTTCGCCAGGGCGACCGCCTCGTCTCGGTCGACGGCACGAAGACCACCGCTGCCGCGCAGGTGACGCGCGCGGTCGGTCAGCGAAAGGTCGGCGAGACCATCGCCGTCGAGCTCGAACGACGCGGCACGCCCACCACGCTCACGGTGACGCTCGCTGCCCGCCCCGCCGGCGACGACATGCTCAAGATGGATCTCGTCGGCGCGCCCGCGCCCGTCTGGACGAAGGTGAGCGCGCTCGCCGGCGCGCCGTCGTCGATCGCGCAGCTCCGCGGTCGCGTTGTGCTCGTCGACTTCTGGGCCTCGTGGTGCGGTCCCTGCCGCATGCTCGCGCCTCGGTTGAGCGCGCTGAAGGAGAAGTTCGGAGCCCAAGGCCTCACCGTCGTCGGGATCACCACCGACGAAGCGGAGAAGGCCGCCGTCTTCGCCGAGAAGCATCAGATGCGTTACGGCATCGTCGTCGACAAGGACGGGGAGACCAGCCGCGCCTATGGCGTCAGCGCTCTGCCCACGATGCTGCTCGTCGACAAGAAGGGCGTCGTTCGCGACGTCTTCATCGGTTACGACCCCAGCGGAGACGCTCGCCTCGAGGCCTCGCTGAAGGCTCTCCTCGCGGAGACGGCGCCTCCTCCGGCGCCGATTCCTCCTCCCACGCCGGCGGCGCCGAGGCCCCCCGCGCGGTAAGCTCGTTCGCGATGGCGGACGTGCGGGCGGCTCTGCGTGTGACCGACGAGCTCCTCTGGGTGCTCCGGCGGGCCGGCTTTGCCATCGCGACCTCGCAAGCCATCGATGCCGTGCGTGCGGTGCGCGCTGTCGGCTTCGAATCGCGCGACCTCGTTCGCGACGCGATCGCGTCGGTGGTCGTGAAGCGAGCTCGCGATCGCGCGCGCTTCGACGACGCGTTCGACGCCTATTTTGCGCGCGAACCGCGGAGGACGCTCTGGGAGCGCCTCTCCGCCGACGGCTTCAGCGATGCCGAGCTCGACGTCGTGCGTGAGCTGCTCGACGCGTTCGCCGCCGCCTCGCCCGACAGCGCGCTCGGCCCGCTCGTGCATCGCGGAGCCGAGCTCGATCGGCTGCTGCAGCTCGCAGGCAGCGCGCAGATGCTCGACAGCATGCAGAGCCCGCTGCAGGCCGGATTCTACACGCACCGGCTGCTCGAGCACGTCGGCACGTGGCGCGCCCAGGACGAGCTGACCACCCTGCGCTTGCGCCTCGTCGACGCCCTCGGAGAGGCCCGTGGCGACGAGCTCATCGCGGCGTTGAAGCGCGAAATCCAGCGCGCCGCCGAGGAGGTTCGAAGCTTCGTGAAGGCGACCATCGAGCGGCGCGACGCCGACGCGAAGCAGGGCGATGATCTCCTCGGCTCGCCGCTCGCCGCGCTCGACGACGCGGAGGTCGAGGAGGTCCGCCGTGCCGTCCGCGCCTTCGTGCAGCGGCTACGCGGCGGCGAGCGCGTACGACGGCGACGCTCCCGGAAGGGCCGTGTCGACGCGCACACGACGCTCCGTCGCGCGATGCGGACCGGCGGTGTGCCGTTCATGCTGGCGCGGCGCGCGCGGCGACGTGACAAGCCGCGGCTCGTGCTCCTGTGCGACGTCAGCGACTCGGTGCGGAGCGTCGCGCGCTTCCTCCTCGAGCTCACGTTCGCTTCGCAGGAGCTGTTCGATCGGACGCGCACCTTCGTCTTCGTGAGCGAGCTCGGCGAGACCACGCAGCTCTTCGCCGAGCAGCCGATCGATGTCGCGCTCTCCCGCGCTTACTCCGGCGTCGTCGTGCCGGTGACCCACAACTCGAACTACGGCCGCATGCTCCACGCCTTCGAGGACCGCGTGCTCGGCGACATCGATCGCCGGACCACCGTGGTCATCCTGGGCGACGGGCGCACCAACTACCAGGACGACGCGGCCGGTGTCCTCGACGCCATCCGCGCGCGGGCTCGCGCCGTGGTGTGGCTCTGCCCCGAGCCACGCGCAGCATGGGCGACCGGCGACAGCGCCATGCCTCGCTACGCGCCGAAGTGCACGCGCGTCCTCGAGGTCCGCAGCGCGCGCGACCTCGAGACCGCGGCACGCCTGCTCCTCGCGCTGCGCTGAGTCGCTGCTACGGAAGCACCGAGAGGTACTGCTCGCGCACCATCACGCCGCTCTTGCCCATGTTGGTGGCGGAGATGGTGGCGCGGTAGTCCAGGAAGGCGTGCTCGGCCTCGTAGGAAGCGAGTGCGCCGTGCGCCAGATGCGCGGTCGTCGCCTCGCCGGCCGACTTGGTCGGCGGTCCGAGGGTCGATGCTGCGGAGCGCTCCAACGCGCCGACGACGTCGGCAGCTCTTGCCGGATCGATTCCACGTCGCAACGTCTCCACGCTCACGAGCTCGCCGGTCCCGCGCAGCTCGAACGCCACCTCCTCGAGGGGTCCGTCGCTCGAAGGCTCGCCGATGGCGCCCGCGGGCACGTCGTTGCATCGCCGGAGGGTGGGGTTGCCATTGATGTTTCCGCAGGACAGGCCGTGGAGCTTCGCCCACGCATCGAGCTCGGCGCGCGTCGTCTTATCCAGCGTGAAGCCGAGCGCGGGACGCGACGGGGCGGGCTGCGACGCGGAGGCCCGGATCGCCGCCGCTCCGATGGCGTGCGCGCGATCGATCTGGGCCGAGCTCCCATGCGTCACGGGACAGAGCGACGCGGGGGACAGCCTGCGCAACAGCGCCTTGGCGAACGGCATGTGCAGCACGCCGACCAGCGCCGTGAAGAGAAACGCCGCTGTCCCCATGCCAACGAGGACGCGACCGAGTCGCCCGAGGCGGCTCGGAGAACCGATGGTGGTGGGGGCAGCGGCGTTCATGGTCAGGGCTTCACGAAGGGGCCAGTGGCGGGCGCCCCGGGGTTGACGATGTCCGTCTTGGTGCCGTTCAGCGCTCCCGCGAGCGCATCGAACTCGGCCTGCGTGATCTCGCCGGCCTTGGTGGCGGTCGGCTTGACGAGCGGCATCAGCGACGTGGCGATGTAGCCGATGAACTTGTCGAACGTGCCCGTGCCGATGTTGAGATCGGGGCGGTGCGCTGCGACCATGTCGCGGCAGGTGTGGTTCGGGTTGTTCACGTTGGTCGGATCACTGACCGCTGCACCGGGATACACGTCCTCCTTGAGCGCGGAGCCGACGAAGCGCGCGAAGCACACGACGATCTGGTGCTCGCTCGGGGTGCCGGCGGGAATGGGCATCGCCACCTGCCCGAAGAAGTACGTCTTGAGGTCGGCGTCGGTGAGGATCTTGGTCTCGACGACGGTCTTCACGAACGACTCGAGCCCATCCTTGCCGCCGAGGCGCTCGTAGAGCGTCAGCGCGCCCGCGTCGCCGGTGGTGGCGGTCGTTCCGCTGGTGCCAGAGGGCGTCGTACTGCTGCTGCAACCGATCGCGGTGAGCGCGATCGCGGCCGCGACTCCGAACAAAGAACCTTTGAGTAAGCGCATCATCTTCTCCTGGGCGAGACCGTGCCGGCCGGTTTGCGGTGGCATCGACCCCCTACGCGGAAGCCCGGTGTGCGGATCGGTATAGGCGCAGAAAAATACTCAGAGGCCTTCGCTCGGGACGCCGACTACTTCGAGCTTCCCTTGCAGACGCTTGCTCACCCAGACGTTGTTCTTCGCGTCGACGATGACCGCGCCGACACCGTCGATCGACTCGACGAGCGCGAGTCCCTTCTTCGGGCCGAGGATGAACACGGCGTCGTCGATCTCGTCTGCCACCAGCGCGCTCGGGGCCCAGATGGTGACGCTCCGGCAGGCCGTCGCGGGGTAGCCGGTGCGCGGATCGATGATGTGGTGGAACCGCTTGCCGCCCACGACGTAGCTGCGCTCGTAGTCGCCAGCCGTGCTGAACGCATGATCGGAGAGCGGCAGCTTCGCGAACCACTTGCTCTCGGGGCCGCGCGGATCGCGGATGCCGGCTTGCCAGTCCGAGCCGTCCGGCTTCTTGCCGCGCGCGAAGAGATCGCCGCCCGCCTGCACGAAGAACGACGTGAGCCCGGCCTTCTCGAGGATGGCGACGGCGCGATCGACCGCATAGCCCTTCGCGATGCCGCCCAGGCCGATCTGCGTCTTCTCCTTCGCGAGCATCACGGTCTTCTTCGCATCGTCGACGACGATGTTCTTGAAGCCGAGGAACGGCAGTCGAGCCTTGATGTCCTTGTCGGCGGGCGGATGCGGATCGAGGTCCTCGTCGAACTTCCAGAGCCCGTGCAGCGTCTGGAACGTGATGTCGAAGGTACCCTCGGAGATCTCGCTCGTGTGGATCGAGTCCTTGATGATGGAGAGCGTCTCGTCGCTGACCGCGACCGCGGATTTGCCGGCCGCGGTGTTGATCCGCGAGATCTCGCTGTCGGGACGCCACGTCGTCATGAGCGCCTCGACGCGGCGGATCTCGGTGATCGCCGCGTCGAACGCAGCGCGCGCCTTGACGGC
>JAYTZB010000427.1:0-5793 GCA_043742085.1 Polyangiaceae bacterium | reverse complement strand
CGCGGCCGCGCCCCTCCACCTTGTCGGGCCACTCGGCTTCCGCATCGACGAGCAGAGCGTCCGCCGCGCCGGCGTCGATTACTGGCATCTCGTCGACGTGCGGAGGCACCTCGACTTCGCGCACTTTCTCCACGCGTTCGCCCAGCAGCCGGGCCCGCGCGGCCAGCTCCACCTCTTCAGCGGGATCGCGTCGAAGAGCTACCTCGACGCGAAGATCGCGCCCGGCGACGCGCTCGTCTTCGGCAAGGAGAGCGTCGGCCTGCCGGACGAGCTCCTTGCACAATACAAGGATCGCGTCGTCGGCATCCCCACCATCGGCGCGGTCCGGTCGCTGAACCTCGCCAACGCCGCGGGAATCGCGATCTGGGAAGCGCTCCGTCAGGCGGGCGCGCTCGCCGACACGTTCACCGGCTGAAGCGCGAGATGGCGACAGCGCGCGAGTCGATCTTCCGTACGCCGCGCTCGCGAGCGGTGCTGTGGACGCTGGCGATGCTCTGGAACGCCGGCGGCACGATGCTGGGACGACAGCAGCCGCTCTTCGCCCTCGTCGGGGTGCTGGCGGCGCTGTTCTTCGGCTACTTCGCGGCGCGGGTCCTCTTCGGCGCCACCACCGCGGTGTTCGACGGCGCCGACTTTCGCGTGTCCACCGGTCCGCTCCCGCCGTTCGGCCGCTTCCACCACCCTGTCGCCGACATCCATGCGTTCGTCGCGGACATCGACGACGACCACGAGCGTGAAGGTCACGCGGTCTTCCTCGTGACGCGCGGCTCGCCGAAGCGATTCCGGCTGCCGTTGCCGCTCGCCGGCGCGCAGGTGCACCAGCGCGGAGCGAAGAAGCCGATGTTCTCTCCGGTGACGCGTGAGCGCGCAACCGCGGTCGCCGACGAGCTCAACGCGCTCCTCGACGACGCGCGTCACGCGACGAGCGGCTATCGCGAGGTCGAGACGGTGGCCCCGCACGTGCGCATCGAGCCGAGCGCGCACCGGGATGAGCCCGCGCGGCACGACGAGGACGAGCCGCTCGACGACGCGCCGCTGAAGGGCCGCACGCGTTCAACGACGGACTGATCGGCCAGAGACTGCGGCCACTCGGCTCAGGCTAGCTTTTCCGATCGATGCACGGCTTGCCGGCCGGGCACTCACCGCCGACCGAACGATCGCAGCAGCCGTCGCCGGCGACTCACCGAGCGAGCGCAGCATCGCGCGAAGCACGGAAGTCGGGGTGCGTGGGCGCCCGAGTGGCCACGGGCGATCCTGGCCGTCGCGCCGTTCGCGATCAGCCACCATCATTTACACCGTAAAGCAACACCGCCCACATGTGCCGAACGGTGCCACTGCAGCGGCGACGGTCAGACCGGCGTCGACGGTCCGTAGCCTCGAGAGCGTCGAGCCCTGCTCGCGCGCCAGCCTCTACGTTCACTCGTAGGCGGCGATCCCCGTGATGTCCTGGCCGAGGATGAGCGTGTGGATGTCGTGCGTTCCCTCGTACGTGTAGACCGTCTCGAGGTTGCACATGTGGCGCATCACCGGGTACTCGAGCGTGATCCCGTTGCCGCCGAGGATGTCGCGACACGTGCGCGCGATCTCGAGCGCCGCGCGCACGTTGTGTCGCTTGATCATGCTGACGTGAGCGGGGCGGAGCTTCTTCTCGTCCTTGAGGCGCGCGGCCTCGAGCGCCATGAGCTGGCTCGACGTGATCTGCGTGAGCATCTCCGCGAGCTTCGCCTGCACGAGCTGGTGCGCGGCGATCGGTTTACCTGCAAACTGCACGCGGTGCTTGGCGTAGTCGAGCGCGCTCTCGTAGCACGCGCGCGCCGAGCCGATGACGCCCCACGCGATGCCGAACCGCGCCGCGCTCAGGCAGGAGAGCGGGCCCTTCATGCCGCGGACGTTCGGCAGCACGGCGTCCTTGGGGATGCGCACGTCCTCGAGGATCAGCTCGCTGGTGACGCTCGCGCGGAGGCTCATCTTCTTGTGGATGAGGCGGGCCTCGAAGCCCTTGGTGTCGGTGGGCACCAGGAAGCCGCGCACCTCGCTCGCGTCCTTGGTCGCGCCGCCCACCTTGGCCCAGACGAGCGCGACCTGCGCGAGGTTGCCGTTGGTGATCCAGCGCTTGGTGCCGTTCAGGACCCACGCGTCGCCGTCGTCGATGGCGTTGGTGCGCATGCCGGACGGGTTCGACCCGGCGTCGGGCTCGGTGAGCCCGAAGCAGCCGATGATCTCGCCCTTCGCCATCTTGGGGAGGTAGCGCTCCTTCTGCGCGTCCGAACCGAACGCGTGAATCGGGTACATGACGAGGCCGCCCTGCACGCTCGCGAAGCTGCGGATGCCGGAGTCGCCGCGCTCGAGCTCCTGCATCGCGAGGCCGTAGCCGACCTCGCTCAGGCCGGCGCAGCCATACCCGTGCAGATTGCATCCAAGGAGACCGAGCCTGGCGATCTCGGGGATGAGATCGGTCGGGAAGGTGCCGTTCTCGAAGTGATCACCGATGACGGGCATGACGCGCGCGTCGACGAACGCCCGGACGGTGCTCTGGATGGCGCGCTCTTCGGGCGTGAAGTGACGGGCGAGATCGAAGAAGTCGGTCATGGCGATGAGTCGGACCTAGCACGGGCCCGAGCTGGAGAAAAAGCCGGCGCGCTCAGCGCGCGTCGAGCATGGCACGCGGGATGATCAGGAGCGGTCCGCCGTAGCGCTTGAACCCAAGCGTGCTCACGTCGAGGTCGGTCAGCGACGGCGACGCGGCGATGTAGAGGCCTTCCGGCATGGCCTGCACGCTCGTGGCGTCGCCGACGAGGGTGCCGAGGAGGACGTCGCTGTTCGCCAGCATGTCCTTCGCGGCACGATGCACGGTGGTCCTGGTCGGCAAGACCGGCGAATCGGTCTGCGTCCAGTAGACGAAGTGCTCGTCGCTGGAGATCGTCTTCACGACGTCCGAGGCGATCGTGACGAAGGTCTCGGGTGCACCGCCGGTGAGCGGCGCGTGCGCGAGCTTTCCACCGCCGAAACCGGAGCCCTCGAACCAGTGCAGGCCCGAGTCGTCGACGACGAACGGATCCTGCTCGTACGTCAACCTGTCCGGGGACGCGCTCGGCATCGTGACGAGCGATGCGCGGTCGACGAGCGCCGCCGGCTTCGCATCGCCCATCCGCCATGCGGAGATGGTGCTGAAGCCATCGTGGAAGTAGAGCGACTCGCCGTGACTGCGCAGGCCGTAGGCCGCGCGCTCGAGCACCGGCCGCAGTGTCTTCTCGCCTGGCGAAAGCGCGAAGACATGATCCGGCTCCGCGACGTAGACAACGTCGCCGACGGCAGCCATCCCGAGCGGCCGCGCGAGCTGACTATCGATGACCACGGGCTCGGTCGCATCCGAGGGAAACCAGACCAGCGAGCTCTTCGGTTGGGGGACCTGCTCGGTCGGTTGCGGGACGGTGAACCAGTAGAGGCCCAGGCTCGTGCGCGCGAAGGACGCCACGCCGCGCGTGGCATCGCTGCCCTTGCTGATCACGCGCGACGCCCGCAGCGGTTTGTCCGCGGCGAACACGTTGCCAGCGCGGTCGCCCGCGTAGACCGAGTCGGGCGTGACGAGGATCGTGCTGAGGACCCCGGTCGCGAAGACGACGCGCGGCTCGCATCCGCCGTCCTCGGGACACGTCGCTGCCAGGTTCCCCTTGGTGGTCGACGAGCATCCCGCCGCGAGCGTCAGCAGAAGGGTGGAGGCAGCGAGCGCGCGAAAGGCCATGACGCGCACGGCTTAGCGCAAATGCTGCACTGCGCTATTGGAGACCCGTCCGTCCGGAAAAGCGTCCGAAAATCCTTCGCTTGCATCCGCTCCAGGCCTCGGACTAAAAGCGCACCAGGCCTGGTCCGTCCAGGCGAGGAGTCGCGGTAATGGCGAACAAGGTCGTGCACTTGCCGGTGTTGAATGGCTTCGGCCAGACGCTCCGCAAGGACAACTGGTGGGCGGGTCCGCTCGTCACCTTCATCGTGCTCGCGAGCTTCGTCGTCTACGCGACGTACCGCGCGTTCGAGGGGAATTTCTACGCGGTGGGTCCTTACCTGTCGCCGCTCGCGTCCCCCTACTTCGAGACCAAGGGGCTCGGCATCCCGTTCGTGACGCCCGCGATCCTCATCCTCCCCTTCCCCGGGCTCTTCCGCTTCACCTGCTACTACTCCCGCAAGGCGTACTACCGCTCCTTCGCGATGACGCCGCCGGGCTGCGCGGTCGGAGCGGCGCGCGTGCTCCCCAACGGCGCGTACAACGGCGAGCGCAAGCTCCTCATCTTCCAGAACCTGCACCGGTTCGCGCTCTACTTCGCGCTGATGTTCCTCGTGTTCCTCTGGCACGACTTCATCAAGTCGCTGTCTTTCGAGGGGCATGCGCACCTCGGCGTCGGGTCGCTCGTGATCCTTGCAAACTGCACGTTTCTCACGATGTACACCATCTCGTGCCACTCCTTCCGGCACCTCATCGGCGGCAACGTGAACAGCTACTCGGAGGCGCCGCTCGGCATGCTCCGTTACAAGCTGTGGGGCGCCATCTCGAAGCTGAACGGCAACCACATGGGCTTCGCCTGGGTGAGCCTCTTCGGCGTCGCGCTCTGCGATCTCTACATCCGGTCGGTCGCCTCGGGCGCGATCACCGACATCCGTTTCTTCTGACGCGTTTCTTCTGACGCGTTTTCTTTGAGGACGAGCACCACCATGGCGGACGCGAAGTACGAGACCCATTCCCACGACGTCCTCGTCATCGGAGCCGGAGGCGCAGGCCTTCGCGCAGCGATCGAAGCAAGCGCGATGGGCGTGTCGGTCGGCCTCATCTGCAAGTCGCTCCTCGGCAAGGCGCACACCGTCATGGCCGAAGGCGGCGTGGCAGCGGCGCTCGGCAACGTCGAGTCCAAGGACAACTGGAAGGTCCACTTCAAGGACACGATGAAGGGCGGCCGCTACCTCAATCAGTGGCGCATGGCGCAGCTGCACGCGATGGAAGCGCCGGACCGCGTCAACGAGCTCGAGGAGTGGGGCGCTCTCTTCGATCGCACGAAGGACGGGCGCATCCTCCAGCGCAACTTCGGCGGTCACACCTATCCGCGCCTCGCGCACGTCGGCGATCGCACCGGCCTCGAGATGATCCGCACGCTCCAGCAGCACGGCATCCACCTCGGGATCACCGTCTACATGGAGTGCACGATCACGCGCCTCCTGGGCGACAAGGACCGCGTCAACGGCGCGTTCGGCTACTGGCGCGAGCACGGAAAATTCGTGCAGTTCGAGTCGAAGGCGGTGGTGCTCGCCACGGGCGGCATCGGTCGCGCGTTCAAGATCAACTCCAACTCATGGGAGTGCACCGGCGACGGCCAGGCGCTCGCGTACCTCCTCGGCGCCGAGCTCCTCGACTCGGAGTTCATGCAGTTCCACCCCACCGGCATGGTGTGGCCGCCCAGCGTGCGCGGCACCTTGATCACGGAGGGCGTCCGCGGCGAAGGCGGCACGCTCCGGAACAAGGACGGCAAGCGCATCATGTTCGACTACATCCCCGCGCTCTACGCCAACGACACCGCCGACACCGAGGCCGAGGCCGATCGCTGGCTCGCCGAGTCCACCAAGGGCACGTCGAGCGCGAAGCGCACGCCGGATCTCCTCCCGCGTGACATCGTCGCGCGCGCCATCCACACCGAGGTCAAGGCCGGCCGGGGCTCTCCGCACGGCGGCGTGTTCCTCGACATCGCGACGCGTCGCTCGGCCGAGGACATCAAGAAGAAGCTCCCGGCGATGTACCACCAGTTCAAGGAG
>JAYTZB010000426.1:0-2498 GCA_043742085.1 Polyangiaceae bacterium | reverse complement strand
AGCTCGGCGGGTCAGGCCTTGCCGGTGCGCATCGCCTCGAGCGCGTCGAGCAGCCGCTCGATGCCGAGCAGGACACGCTCGATCGGCACCGCGGTCGTGCACAAGCGCGCGCACGTCTCGTAGCCCGCGCCGAACGCGTCGCCCGGCGCGAGCAGCACGCCACGATCGACGGCCCGCTCCAGCAGCGCGAACAGCGGGCGCGCACCGGCGCGCTCCGGCCCCATGGCCTCGAAGGCCGGCGCGAAGTCCACGAAGAGATACGTCGCGCCGTCGGCCGCGTGCACCTTCACCGGCGCGCCGGCGAGGGCACGCATGGCGCGATCGCGCGCATCGCGATACGTGGACTTTGCATCCTTCGGGAACGCCTCGTCGCCGAGAGCAGCGAGGGCAGCGCGCTGCATCACCAGCGATACGTTGAACGCGCTGTGCGTCGATACGCGACGGCCCGACGCGACCACCGCGCCGGGCGCGATGGCGAAGCCCACGCGACAACCCGCGAGCGCGTGGCTCTTCGACATCGAGTGCAGCACGATCGTGCGGTCGCGCATGTCGGGCAGCGCCGCGATCGACACGTGCTCGCCGTCGAACACGGTCTCCGCGTAGACCTCGTCGCTGAAGACCCAGAGGTCGTGCTCGCGCGCGACGGCGGCGATGCGTTCGAGCGCTCGCCGCGACAGCACCTTGCCGTCGGGGTTGTTCGGGGAGATCAGGTAGAGCGCCTTGGTCCGCGGGCCGATCGCGGCAGCGAAGAGCGCGCCGGCGTCGAGCGTGCCGGCGTCCGCGCCGTGCGCGTCGTCGTAGAGGCGCTGCGTGAGGGGCACTTCGACCGGAACCGCACCGCACGCCGTGAAGATGCCGGGCGCGAGGGGCCAGTACGGCGATGCCATCAGCACCTCGTCCCCCGCATCCAGCACGGCCCGCGCTGCGCAGAAGAGCGCATGCGTGCCGCCGTTGCCGACGAGCACCTCGTCGACCGGATCGACGTCGAGCCCGTGCCGCTTCACCGAACGTGCGACGGCCTCGCGCAGCGCGGGCAGCCCGGCCGTCGGCCCGTAGCGGTAGATCGACGCGTCGCCAGCGTCGAGCTCGCCGAGCAGCTTCTGCGCGGCCGCAGGCGGCGCGAGCCACGTGTCGCCGATCTGGAGCGGCACGAGCTCCACGCTCCTCACTTGGAGCCGATCGATGCGGGCCTGGAGATCGGCGAAGACCGGCGGGCGGATGCGAGCAGCAGTGGAGGAGAGCGGCGGCGTTCGGCGCATGGGAGACGCTCAGCGCAGCTTGGGGGTGCACTGGGCTTGCGCCTGCAAGCTTACGCGCGCGCCCGGCAGGTCATCGAGGGTCATCGCGATGGTGGCGACGACGCCGTTCGCGTCCTTGGCGAGCGCAGCCGCGGATGTGCCCGCGACGGGCGCGGCACCACCGCCTGCCGGGGCCGACCTCGCACACGGGATCGGCCCGGTCTGACCGGCGAGCTCGACGTGGACCGCGGGACCGGTGACGTCGAGGAGGCCCTTGAGGGGCGCGGAGGCCGCCGCCTTGCTGCCACCGCCGGTGGGATCCGCCGCTGCGAACGAGAGGAGGCCCGCGATCGGGATCGGCCCCGCGGCGTCGCCGGCGAGCGGCAGATCGAGCGAGATGTCCACGAGGGGGCCCGACGGAAAGACCGAGATGCCGCCCACGGCGAGGATGACGTGGCCCGACACCGAACGCGACGTCACCGCCGCGAGCGGGCTCGCGCTCCCGCCATCGGCGCTGCCGCCGTCGCTGGCCCCCGCATCGCCCTTGCCTCCGTCGCCCTTGCCCGCATCCGCCTTGCCGCCGTCGCCGGGGACGTCGCCCGCGCGCGTCGTCGTCGTCTGGACGGCGACGATCGAGACCTCGCCGTGCGCCTCGAAGCGCGTGTGGTCGCCACCTGCTCCTGCGAGGACGATCGACGGGATGTGCAGATCGGCGAGGGTCGTCGCCGGGATCGCGAGCGAGAGCGAGACCGACCCGTCGTCACCGGCCGTTCGCGTGATGGATGCCGGATACGACCCGGAGGGATCGAACTTGAGGACGCTCCGCACGAGGATGCCCTGTCGATCCACATCGAGCTGCCATGGCCCGGCGGGTGCGCCGGACAAGCGCATCGTGAAGAGCGGCGCGCTCAGGTGGTAGTCGTCGCCGAGCGCGCGGGCCGCATTCTTCGTGACGTCCACGGTGATGTTCTCGACGAGGGCGCTCGTTCCGGAGCCGATGACGTTCTTCCAGTCGACGCGACCCGACGTGACCTCGATCTTCTGGATGCCTGCGAACGGCTCGACGAGCTGCGCGCCATGCTTCGCGCGGTACTCGGCGATGCGCGTGGACACGCTGCCGTAGGAGCCGTCGAAGGTGACCTCCGCGTCGTCGATGCTGATGCTGTCGGGCACGAGCCAGCGCAGGCCGATCACGAGCGTACCCGCACGCACGCTCGCGCCGGCGAGCTCCGGAGACTCGGCGTGCACGTCGAGCAGGCG
>JAYTZB010000425.1:0-5449 GCA_043742085.1 Polyangiaceae bacterium | reverse complement strand
CCGTCAGGATGCGTACGGCACCCAGCACTGCCGCTGCGACCGTTTCGGTCCGAAGGATGAATCGGCCCAGAGAAACAGGCGCGAAGCCGCTTACGCGCGACGCTTCGACCTCGCCCTCGGTGAGGCCGCCCTCCGGGCCGACGGCGAACGCGAGCGAGCCACGGCGCGCGATCACCTCGGTCAGCCTCGGGCCGAGCGGGTCGGTGGCGTTCTCCCAGAGGCAGAAGCGCGCATCGGCATCGGCCGCGGCGGCGTCGAGCGCAGCTTGCCAGTCGAGGACGCCCTCGATGACGGGCGGATCGGCGCGACCGCACTGGCGAGCGGCCTGCTCCGAGATGCGGCGCCAGCGATCGACCTTGGTGCTCGCGCGATCGCCTTCCACCACCTTCGCAACGGCGCGTGCCGTGCGCGCGATCACGATGCGCGTGGCGCCGAGCTCGGTGGCATCGCGCACGACGGCGTCGACCTTGTCGCCCTTTGCGAGCCCGTAGACGAGGACGAGAGGCGCGAGGGCGATGACGCCGGCGGGCCTCGTCGCGCCGATCTCGACGCGCACCGCGGAGCCCGACGCCTCGAGGATCACCGCGTCCGCCTCCACGAGCTGCGCAGGATCGAAGGCCACGAAGCGATCGCCGTCCCGGAGGCGCAGCACGCGGCAGAGATGATGGGATGCCTCACCGGAGAGCGTGCGCGGCCCGGCCGCGAGCGCCGTGATCGGCGAGCGGACGCTCATCGCGAGCTCATCGCTTCTTGCGGAGCGCGATCAGGGTCCATTCGCCGAGGACGGGCGTCTCGAGGACGTCCATCGTGTCGACGTAGGCCGCCAGCACCGACTGCGTCTGCGGAACGAGCACCCCCGAGAGGAAGAGGAGGCCGCCCGCCTCGACGCGCTCGATCAGGGCGGGCGCCATGGGGATCAGCACGTGCGCCTCGATGTTCGCGAGGACGAGCGGCGCCGTCGCCTCGAGCGCAGTCACGTCGGTGGTGCTCGCCTCGATGCGGTCGGCGAGGCCATTCCGTGCCGCATTTTCCAGGGTGACGTCGATCACGTCGGGATCGTTGTCGATGGCGATGGCGCGCTCGGCGCCGAGCGTGAGCGCCGCGAGGGCGAGGATGCCGCTCCCGCACCCCACGTCGATGACGAGCTTGCCCTTCGACTCGCTCGCGTATTTCTTGATGGCCTGCACCACGAGGCGCGTCGTCTCGTGGAGGCCGGTGCCGAACGCACGACCGGGCTCGAGCTCGAGGACCTTCTCGCCGGGCTTCGCCTCGTAGGCCTCCCACGGCGGACGGACCACGAGCCCTTCGGCGATGGCGTAGGGCTTGTAGTGCTCCTTCCACGCGTCGCGCCAGCCGTCGCCGACCACCTCCTCGTAGCGAGGGCGGAGGGCGGCATCGAGCTCGAGGAGCGCCTGGGCGGCGTCCTCGCGTGTCGAGAACGCGCCGACCAGAGTGATCTTGCCGCTCGCCGCGCTCTTCGCGAGCGTGGTCTCGTCGCGCTCCTCGACGCCTTCTGCGCCGAGCTCGAAGAGGAGCGCGCTGATCTCGTCGACGGCGTCTGGCGCGACGTCGACGTGCACGAACGGATAGCGCGGCTCGCTCGCGTTCATCGCGCGAATCGCGAGCTCTCGCCGATGCTCACGCTGACCGTGGACATCGGCTTGCCGGTGGGGTTGCCGCCGGGCGTGTTGCTCGACGACGACTTGAAGACGCCGGCGAGCGCGAGGACGCCGACGATGGCCGCGGCGCCGAGGACGCTGCCGCCGATGGCGACCGGAAGGACCCAGCCCTTCGACGAGCCGTCGGGAACGACGATGCGGAGCGGCGAGCTGGCATCTCCGCGGCTGGCGATGATGGAGCCGCCGCCGTCGAGGACCTCGAAGTAGTAGTCGACCACCGGCGGCTTGATGGCGGCGCCGGGGATGGTGGCGCGCACCGCGCCCGCTTCGACGGTGGCCATCGTGTCGGCGAAGTCGCCCTTGCTGCCGGAGCGGTAATAGAGCTTCACGCTGCCGACGCGTCCGTCGGGATCGTCGAGGCGCGCACGGAGCTCCACGTTGCTGCCCGGATCGACCTGCGACGGCGACCCGTGCTTGAGGACGACGGGCTTCTGCGTGGGCTCGTCCTTCGCGATGCCGGGACGTCCCTCGGCCTCCCACTTGGCGCGCGACTGCGCGAAGAAATCACGGAAGCGCGGCGACTCCTTCGCCGGGATCTCGTAGTCGGGCTGCTGCACGAGCAGGCCGCGTACGGCGTTCTCCGCCTCGTCCTTGCGACCGAGCGTGATGTAGTTGAGCGCGAGGAGGCGATAGATCTCGACCTTCTGCGTCTGCGTGTTGCTGGGACGGAGGAGCGCCGCGGAGAGCGTCTGGATCGACTCCTCGTACTGCTGCTCTTCGAACTGCGCCTGGCCCTTCTGGATCAGATCGACGGGCTGCGCGGGCTTGCTGGGCTTCGCAGACTGGGCCTTTTGCGGACCGATCATCGGCGCCTGCTGCGCGAACGCGGGCGTCGCCAAGAGGAGCATGTGCAGGCACGCGACCAGCGAGATCCACGCTCCGAGAACGGGCCGTTTCATCGGGCGCGAGGTTACGACCGAGGAGGCTCGACGTCCATCCCGTCGGGCGCGGCCCGCGATGCGGGCGCGAACCACACCCGCTGGGCAGGCTCCGAGACGAGGACCGCGCGCCGAGCGGCGATCCCGCGCGGGATCTTCTGGCCGTTCGCGAGGACCATCGCCGTGAGCTTGCCTCCGTACACGCAGCCCGTATCGAGACCGGTCGCCCACGCATGCAGCTGCAGGCCGGGGGCGGCGTTGTGCCCGAACACCACCTGCGGAGGCCCGGCATAGAGCGCGCCCCACAGCACGTTCGCCTCCTTGCCTCGCTTGCCGAGCGCCTTCGGGGGCTGGAGGCGAACGGTGCGGATGCGCATGAGGGTCTGAGGGTTCTGCGCATGGATCGGCAGCCCGGGCACGAGGCCGGCGTGAACCACCCGCGCGCCGTGCTCCGGGAGATCGAAGAAGAGCGGCGACGTCTCGAGCAGCTTCCAGTCGACGGGCCGGAGCGACCGCGCGATGTCGCGATGCATGCGGCCGATCGGGGGCTTCGCTGCTGCGGCGCCGCGCATCCACGCGTTGCGGGCGTGGCGCCAATCGAGGAGCTTCTGCTCGTGATTGCCGCGAACCACGATGGCGCCGGTGCGTCGGGCCACGTCGAGCACGCCCAGCGAATCCGGGCCGCGCGCCACGAGATCGCCGACGAAGACGAGCTGGTCACCGCTCGCAAAGGCGACGCGGTCGAGGAGCGCTTCGAGCTCCGACCTGCACCCGTGGACGTCGCCGACGATGATCGTGCGCAATGAAACTCCCGCGCCCCGCTGCCTCCGAGCATATCGACTGCCTCGCGCGTTGTCATGGCGGCTCACCTGCGTCACCCTGACCGGGCACGTCGATGAAGGAGCTAACCGAGGCGACCTCGCCCGCCGAGTCACTTCCGCCGGATCCCGCGGCGTCGATGTGCCTCGCCCTGCGCTACCTCTTCCTTGGCCTGGTCGGCACGGGCGGCATGGGATCCGTGTATCGTGCACGCGATTTGTGGCTCGATGAGACCATCGCCGTGAAGACGCTCGCCGCCGCGTCGCTCACCGCGCTCGGCCAGGAGGTGCGCCTCGCGCGCCGCATCACGCATCCCAACGTGGTCCGCGTCTACGACCTCGGTACCGACGGCGACGTCTGCTTCATCACGATGGAGTACGTCGACGGCGGATCGCTGCGCGCGATGTCCGGCACCCGTCTCGCCCACGACGAGGTGGTGGAGATCGGCCGCCAGATCTGCGCCGGGCTCACCGCCGCTCATTCCGCGGGGATCGTGCATCGCGATCTCAAGCCGGCCAACGTGCTGCTCTCGTCCTCGGGCGTGGTGAAGCTCACCGACTTCGGCATCGCCACCGCGCTCGCCGACGACGTGACCGGCCGCCAGCCCGGCACGCCTGCCTTCATGGCGCCCGAGCAGATCGACGGCGGCGTCGTCGATGCGCGCACCGACGTCTACGGGCTCGGTCTCGTGCTCTTCGAGCTGCTGGCGGGTGCGGAGGCGCGCCGGTCGCCGCGGTCGTCGGCGGTCGACATCCGCGAGAGCCTGGAGGGCGTTCCCGACGAGCTGTCCGCGGTGGTGCAGCGCTGTCTCTCGGAGCGTCGTGACGATCGCTTCTCCTCCGCGGCGGCGGTGGCGGCGGCGCTGGCGTCGTCCGCGCCGTCGCGGCAAGCAGCGAGCGCGCTGGCCTCGCGAGCTCGTGCCGCGCGCCGGCTCGTGGTTCGCGCGTCGCCCACCGCGCCCGAGCACGCGGCGCTCACCGGGGGCGTGGTCGAGACCATGGCCGACGTCCTCCGTCATGCCGAGGGCATCGAGGTGGCGTCGCTCGACGCGCCCCCGTCGACCATCGACGCCGATCTGCACCTGCGCGTCGAGCCGCTGGATGCCACGCGCGTCGCGCTCGAGGCGCGTCTCGTGGGCCGGCGCGATGCGCTCGTCCTGTGGCAGCGGCGGACCGAGTGCGCCTTCGAGGACGTGCTGGTGTGGGCACGCGACACGGCGGCGTCGACGGCGCGCATGCTCGATGCGCGTCTGCGTGGCCTCGCGCGCGAGCCGCTCACCGATCCCAAGGCGCTCGATCTGTTCCTGCGCGCGCGCCACGAGTACGGCAAACGCTGGCCGGGGGCGTTCCATCACGCGATCATGCTCCTCGAGCAGGCGCGGAAGACGTCGCCTGCCGATCCGCTGATCATCGCATCGCTCGCGGTCGCGAACGCGATGGCGCTCACCATCACCAACGACGCCGACGCGCTCGATCGCACGGAGGCGCTCGCGGCGCGTGCGCGGGCGCTCGCTCCCGATCGTGCGGAGGGCTACCTCGCGATCGGCGCGGTGGCGATGCAGCGCGGTGAGGAGGACGCGGCGATCCGTCACCTGGCGACGTGCCTCGAGCTCGCGCCCTCGCTCGCCGAGGCCCATGCGCAGGTGGGCTCGATGCTGTCGGAGACCGGGCCGGTCGAGCGCGCGAAGCATCATCTCGCGACCGCGGTGCGCCTCGATCGCTCGCTGCTCACCTTCCGCTGGACCGAGGGACGCCTCGCGTACATGACGCGCGAGACGGACTGGCGCGCGTACTTCACGCCGGCTCCCACGGACGCCGATCGCCAGAACTTCTACTGGCTGTATCGCTGTCGCGTGGCGATCTACGCGGCGGATGCGCGGCTCTCGCCGGACGAAATCGCGTCTTTCGAGGCGAGCTCGTTCGAGCTGAAGGACCGCCTCCTCATGTTCGTGAAGCTCTCGCGCGGCGAGAAGGTGCCGCTCGCGGAGCTCTCGATCGCCGACGATTTCGCGCGCTGCGACGTTCGCCTGCGCAGGCGACGCGCGCTCGGCGCGGTGATCAAGGCGGAGCTGGC
>JAYTZB010000424.1:0-7341 GCA_043742085.1 Polyangiaceae bacterium | reverse complement strand
GGACGAACGTGCTCGATGTCGAGCGCGCGCGCGATGGTCTCGCACGTGTCGCGCGCCTCACCGCTCAGGAAGACCGGCTCGATGCGTGCATCATGCAGCCTTTGGACGGCAGCGCGCGCGCCTGGCCGAAGGCCGTCCTGGAGCGCGAGCAGACCGACGAGGCGTCCGCCGAGTGCGACCAGGAGGACGCTGCGACCTTGCGCCTCGAGCTCGGTGGCGCGCGCATCGGCGATGGCGACGCTGACGCGCTCGTTGAGGAGGAAGGCTCGACTGCCGACGATCACCTTGTCGCCGTTGGGCGCGAGCGCGGTGACGCCGAGGCCGGAGTGGACCAGCGCGGAGCGTACGTTCTCGGGACGAACGCCGCGCGCGCGAGCGGCGCGCAGGATCGCGGCAGCGAATGCGTCGTTCGATGCCATCTCCGCGCCGGCGGCGAGCGACAGGACGCGGGCGGTCTCCTCGGGCGCGGTGCTCATCGGCGATCCGCTGCTCGCGCCGCGCGTGCTGCCACCGCCGATGGCCTCGACGGCCACGATCTCCGGCTCTCCGAGGAGGATGGTGCCGCGCGAGCAGACCACCGCGATCTCGGCGCGCGCCGCGGCGTCGAAGGCGTCCGCGTCCTTGTAGACGATGCCGCGACGCTGCGCGGCGATGTGTCCGCGCGCATGAGCGAGCGACGCGGCGGCGACGGCCGCGAAGCCGGCGACGGCATACGCGCCGGCGCTCGCGGCGATGATCACCTCGGGCCACGCCCCATTCATCGCGTACGTGGCGCCGCCGACGAGCAGGGCCGCGATGGGCACGCCACGCTCCACGGTGCGACGCGCGAGGGCCACGAGGGGCGCGGCGACGTCGACGCGCGCGGCCGACGAGTGCCCCAGCTTGACCCACGCGCGCTCACCGCCGGTGAAGGTGGCGGTGACGCGGAGGCGTCCGGAGATGACGGTGGCGCCTGCGACCACGGCGTCGCCCTCGCGCTTGGCGAGCACGACGGGCGAGTCCATCCAGGGCGCGATGTCGGCGTCGCCCGCGGCGACGATCCCGTCGACCCCGATGGCCTCACCGGCCTCGACGATCACCTGCTCGCCGGGTCTGACCTGCGCGGCGTCGACGTCGGCGGTCGCCTCGCCGCGAACGACGCGGACGCGGACCGCGAGCGCAGTCGCGATGCGCGCACGTGCGTCGGTGACGTCGCGCCGCGAGCGGTTGACGAGAAGGTCGACGAGCAGCGCACCGGCCGCGGCAAGCCCCACGTACGCGGCGTGCGACTCGGCGCGCGCATCGTGAACCGTGACGGAGAGCACGGCGCCGCACGCCGCCAGCACCACCGGCCCCGACACGAACCACGGCGCTGGCGCCCCCGCCTCACGCCGCCCGAGCCCGGTGCACACGACGAGGATCGCCGTCGACGCGAGCGCAAACGGCAAGCGGAGCTCGGCGCTTCCCTCACCGGCGAGGGATACGACCACCGCCAGCACCCCGAGCGCGATCCCGAGATAGGGCGCAGCGTTCGCGACGCGCGCAAAGGAGCTCCTGGCATCGAACGCAGCCCCGCGGCGCCGTCCCCGCACCTCCGTGCGCCCGTTCGCCACGCCGCGCGCGCTTCCCGCCGCCGCGTCCACGCCGGCGTCCGCGCCGGCGTCCGCGTCCGGCTCCGCGCCCGCGGCATCCGCCTCCGCGTTCGTCGCGGCCGGATCCGCGTCCGCCCTCGCGTCCGCGTCCGCCCTCGCGTCCGCCTCCGCCTCCGCGTTCGCCGCGTCCCGGTCGGGGTTCGCGTGCGCCCTCACGTCCGCCTCCGCCCTCGCATCCGCTTCCGCCCGCGCATCCGCCTCCGCCCGCGCGTCCGCCTCCGCCACGGCCGTCGACCGCAACGTCGTCGGCGCATCTTCACGCGCGACGCGCGGCTCTCCCCCGCGCGCGCTCTCGCTCTCGCGCGCGCTCTCGCTCACCGCCGGGAACCGCGGCGTCGCCGCCACCTCCTGCGCGCGAATCCCCGACGCCACCGACGCCACCGACGCCACCGACTCCTCGTGCGCGCGGCCCTTCGGCCGCGCCGCGCTCTTCGCGCTCGCGACGCTCACCAGCGGCGGGTCCGCGGTCAGCGCATCGAGCGCGGCGCGCCGCGAGCTCACGTCGACGAAGAGCGACTTGCACTCCGCCCCGCAGAAGTAGCGAAACCCACCGTCGAGGATCGCGACGTGCCCGGCGCGCAGCGGGTCGATCGGCGTGCCGCATCCGGGGCACAGCGACGAGCTCGGAGGCGGAGCCTGGCTCGAGCGGCGGGAAGCGTCCATCGCGCCGGAGTGCGTGGCCCTCATGCCGCGCCGAGTCAAGGCCGGCGCTCGGAAGAGCGCCATTTTTACGCGGAATTCGCGGCTTCCGAGCTACTTCGGCGGCAGCTCGGACAGCACCTTGCGCACCGCCGCGACGCCCTCGGCGAGCTCCGCTTCCGTGACCACGAGCGGCGGTGAGAAGCGGAGGACGCGCTCTCCCGCCGCGGTCAGCAGCACGCCTGCGTCGGCGAGCTTCGGGAGGATGTCGCGCACGACGAAGCCCGGCTTGAGCACCAGGCCGCGCAGCAGACCTTCGCCTCGCTCGCCTTCGCAGATCGACGGCAGCTCCTTCGCCAGCGCGGTCAGCATCGCCGACAGGCTCTCGCCCTTCTTCTTCGCGCCGTCGACGAGACCTTCGTCCGCGAGAATCGCCAGCACCGCCCGTGCGGCGGCGCTCGCCAGCGGGTTGCCGCCGAACGTCGACCCATGCGTGCCCGGTGGCAGCGCGCCCGCCAGAGCCTCCGTCGTCAGCATCGCGCCGACCGGGAAGCCGCCGCCGAGGCCCTTCGCCAGCGATACGGCATCGGGATCCGCCCCCGTGCCCTGGAAGCCGAACCACCTTCCGAGGCGACCGATGCCCGTCTGCACCTCGTCCATCAACAGCAGCGCGCCGTATTCCGTGCATAGTGCACGCAATCCGGAAAGGAAACCCGCCGGCGCCGGCAGCACGCCGCCTTCGCCCTGCACCGGCTCCACGATGATGGCCGCGACGTCCGCGCCCATCTGCGCCTTCACGGCGTCGAGATCGCCGTAGGTCACGTGAACGACGCCCTCGATCGCGCCGAAGCCCTCCCGGTACTTCGGCGTTCCGGTCATCGACAGCGCGCCCATCGTGCGACCGTGGAACGCGTTGTGGAACGCGATGATCTTCGTCCGCTTCTCGCCCTTCGCGAAGGCGTGACGGCGCGCGAGCTTGAAGAGCGCCTCGTTCGCCTCCGCGCCGGAGTTGCAGAACATCGCGCGGTCCATGCCGCTCCTCGCGCAGAGCTCGTCGGCGAGGAGGATGTTCTCCTCGTTGTAGAAATAGTTCGACACGTGCATCAGACGCGCCGCTTGGTCGGCGATGGCCTTCACATGCCTCGGATGCGCGTGGCCCACCGAGCAGACGGCGACGCCGGCGCACAGGTCGAGGAAGCGACGGCCTTCCACGTCGAACAGCTCGCACCCTTTGCCGCGCGCGAAGACGAGCGCCGCCGGCTTGTAGTTCGGGTAGAGGCGCTTCGACGCGGTGACGAGGAGCTCGGCGCTCTTTGACATGGTGGGCTCGGAGGTTACCCGACGGGCGCCGTCGGAGAAATCGGGCAAGTGACGCGCGTCGGTCTGCATGATGAGATGGTGCGGTGAAGCTGGTCTGTTACGAAGATCCAGATTCGACAATTCGGAGGTACCAGGGGTGACGAGCAAGAACCCGAAGAGTCCCCTCGAGGGCGTGGATCTCGCGGCCGCGAGAAAGGAGCTCGTGGGTCTCCCGCAGCGGCCTCTCGACACCGACTGGCTCGCCATCGACCGCGACGGTCGCGTCGCGCTGTTCGCCGGCAACGAGCGCGGGCCCATCCCCGAGCCGGCCGATGTCACGCTCGTCGCGGAGGCTCTGGAGGCGCTCGCTCGTGCGGCCGCCGTGCGAAAGGCGAGCGCCATCGCCACGGAGACGTACCGGGCCGGCGCGTATCGCACGCCCGATCCGGTCTTCGACGCGCCGTGCTCCCCGCGCGGGCGGCCCGCACATGAGACGCCGATCGAGGGCTATCCGCTCCTCGTCGTCGGAGTGCATCCGGGTCTCCGTGAGGTGGCCGCCGAATGGGAGGGCCGCGAGGCCGCTGCCCGCGACGGCTTCGCGATGGTCTTCCCGGTCATCGGGCCCATGACCTACGAGGAGATCCATCAGACCGAGCTCTGCCTCGGCTGCCGGGTGCTCGACGATCCTACCGACCCGCGGCCGCGCTCTCCCGAGGCGCTCGCGGCGTCCGGCCTCTTCGCTTATGCGCACGTCGCGGAGACGTCGGCCGAGCCCTATCGGAGAGTCGCCGGACCGTCGCTGGCGGCCGATCTCGCGGACCTCGAGGCCATCGTGCAGGTCGTCGCTTCGCTCGTGAAGCTGCCGGTCTCGTTCGAGGAGGCCGCGTCGCTGCAGCCGTGGGACTTCTTCCGCTGCATGGGGTGAACGTCGCGCTCACCAGCGCGATGCGATGATGGCCTTCGCGATCTCCGCGAACCCCGCGCCGCGCTTCGAGCTCGCGACCCAGCGCGGAGGCACACTCAGCACGCGCGCATAGGCGCGGACGTTCTCGACGCCGAACGTGTGCTTGAACGCGGCGAAGCACGCAGCGTCGTTGCCGCTGTCGCCGACGAAGGCCCAGCGGTGGAGCGCGGCGCCCTCGTCATCCCCGAAACGACCGTGTACGAAGCGGATCGCGCCGCTCGCCTTGTCGTCGCGCTCGTAGGTCGCATGCACGTGCACGGAGGAGCGCGTGGTGCGCGCGCCGTTCGCGATGATGAGCGCAGAGAGCTCGGCAATGGCGACCGGCTCGACGCGCTCGCGCTCGCCGATGTCCCAGGTGACATCGGAGCGACGCGCATGAACGTCGTCGGAGAGCTTCAGGTCCGGCATCGCCTTCGCGACCACGCGCACGAGGTCGTCGAGGCGCGCACGACGCTCCGCGACCGCGCCAGCATCGCCCTCGAACGTCACCGCCACGCCCTTGCCGTCGCGCACCACGTGCACCGCGCCGTTCTCGGTCACGGCGCCGTCGATCGGCCATTGGCGCGCGATGACCTCGCCCCAGCCACTCGGCCGCCCCGTCACGGCGACGAGCCGCAGCCCCGCGTCGTGCATGGACCAGAGCGCCTCGTAGGCCTCGCGCGTTAGCACGCCGTGGGACAGGACCGTATCGTCGAGATCGAAGAGGACACCGACGAGGCCGCGCGCGTCCGCGGGCGGCATCATCGAGAGCGATCTCATCGCTTGTCCACGCGCGCCACGACCGCCTTCAGGTAGAGCCCCTCCGCGAACGCGGCCGGAACCG
This sequence comes from Polyangiaceae bacterium, assembly GCA_043742085.1. Classification (GTDB taxonomy): domain Bacteria; phylum Myxococcota_A; class Polyangia; order Polyangiales; family Polyangiaceae; genus Labilithrix. The sequence goes on along the minus strand of JAYTZB010000424.1, from coordinate 1,985 downwards.
GATGGTCGACGCCCTGGAACGCGCGCTCGACCACGGTCGCATGCATGTTCGCGCGCACCGCGCCGGTGGCGAGCGCGCGCGTGAGCGCGAAGAGGTCGACCGCCGCCGAGCACGAGCACAAGACGAGCAGACCGCCCGGCTTGGTGGCCCGGCAGCCGAGCTCGGCGAGCTTCGCGTACATCACGAGCGCCTGCTCGCGTGCGCCACGTGTCGGCGCGAGGCGCGGCGGGTCGACGATCGTGAGGTCGAAGCCTCCGTGCGCTTCCTGCATCATGCGGCGCGCGTCTCCGCGCTGGAAGCTGACGATCTTCTCGAAGCCGTTGAGGCGCGCCTGGTCGGCGCCGACCTCGACCGCGGCTGCGCTCTCGTCGACGCACACGACCTCGGTAGCGCCGCCGCGCGCCGCGGCGAGACCGAACGCACCGATGTACGAATAGGCATCGAGCACGCGCTTGCCCGACGAAAGCGCCTCGACGCGCCCGCGGAGGTCGCGCTGGTCGAAGTAGAAGCCGGTCTTCTGCCCGGCATCGTTCGGCAGCGACCACGCGATGCCGCGCTCCTTGAAGGTGATCGTGGCAGGCGCGTCGCCCCGCACCACGCCCTTGCCCTCGGTGAAGCCTTCCGCCTTGGCCGCGCCGGCCGGCGTTCGATCGATGATCGCCTTCGGCTGGAAGACGTGGCCGAGCGCCTCGAAGATCATCGCCTCGCGATCCTTCATGCCGAGCGTGAGGATCTGCACGACGAGGACATCGCCGAAGCGATCGACGATCAGGCCGGGGACGCCGTCGCCCTCCGCATGCACCACGCGGTAGCCTGTGGTGTCGGGCGAGCTGCCGAGGCCCAGCTGCTGCCGGGCGGCGAGCGCGCGCTCGAACTTATTGCGGAAGAGCGCGCTATCGATCGGCGTCGTCTCGTCGCGGACGAGGAGGCGGACGGGGATCGCAGAGCCGGGCGAGTAGAATCCGCGGCCGAGGAAGTTACCCCGCGGGTCGACGACGCTGACCTCGTCGCCGCGCGTGGCTCCGCCCTCGACGCGATCGATCGCCTGCGCGTAAACCCACGGATGCCCTGCCCAGACGGGCTGAACGTGACCAGGCTTGAGCCGAACCGTTGCCAATGGGCCTCTTTACACGAGCCCGACCGCGGGCGCGACCACCCGCGGAACGGCGGCGCACGATGTGGGCTCAGGCCGACGCCGGTTGTCGGCCCGACGTGAACCAGAGGACACAGCCGCGAGCTCGACCGTAACCGCGACCCGATAAATGCGGGCCATTGGTCACCTGGCGGCCACCTTTCCCCGTGGCACTTGGGTTGCTTTGAAGGCATCCTGACGGAGCGACAAGCCGTCTTCGGAGGCAGGGTCTTTCAATGCGCATCAGCAATACGTTCCGGCGGCTCCTCGTGACGCTCCCCATCGCATGCGCCGTCGCGCTGCCGTTGGCGTCCAGCGCCCACGCGCAGGGCACCGATGCGAAGGACTGCGCCCCCGGCAGCTGGTTCTGCGGGGATACGACGCCTCCTCCGGCCGGCGGGAACAAGGACCTCCAGCCGCTCCCGTCCGATGGTGCCAGCGCCGCGCCCGCGAAGCCCGCGAGCCCTCCGCCGCCGGTCGTCGTCTACCAGCCGCCGCCGACCACGGTGGTCATCCAGCCGCGCGAGGCGCCGCCCGCTTACTATTACGTGCCCCGTCACGCGGCGCCGAAGAAGGAGTGGGGTCTCAATCTCCACGTCGGCGGTCTCGTGCTCGGGAAGGGACGCGACGACAACGCCGGCATGGCGCTCGTCGGTCTCGGCCTGCGCTTCCGGCCCATCCCCGCCTTCGCGCTCGAGGCCGATCTCGATTTCGCGGGTGGCACCGACTACAACGGGTACCGCCGCAAGGAGACTTCGCTCGGCTTCAACGGCCTCGTCTTCCTCAATCCGCGCAGCAAGACGCAGGTCTACGTGCTCGCCGGCTTCGGCTGGCAGGGCGCGACGGCGGTCGA
>JAYTZB010000423.1:0-3495 GCA_043742085.1 Polyangiaceae bacterium | reverse complement strand
GCGGCTCGACATCGACATCGCGCAGAACCAGCGCCCGTGCATCTTCGTGCTGCAGCTCCCCGAGCACTGGTACGAGATCGCCGCCGTCCGCAGCCTGGTGGGAAAGCTCGTGGGCACCGCCTACGCCGGCATCTACAACGATCACATCCTCGCGTTCGCGATGCGCCTGCCGCGCGGCGAGGCGATGAGCGTGCTGGCCACGTCGACGCGCACGTTGCGGCTCGCCGGCGTCGACACGTCGTCCGGCTTCGCGGCGGAGACGAGCGGCGACGGCGAGGAGCTCCTCGAAGCGGCCCTGAAGGCGCTCCTCTCCGCACACGAGGACGAGGCCGACACCGCCGAGCAACCGATCGTCGTGGACCGCGCGATGCTGGCGCTCTACGAGGAGGCGCGTCGCGTCGCGAAGAGCAGCATCAACGTGCTGCTCATCGGCGAGACCGGCAGCGGCAAGGAGGTCTTCGCACGCGCCATCCACATGGCGAGCGGACGCACCGGCCCGCTCGTCTGCGTGAACACCGCGGCGCTCCCCGACCAGCTCGTCGAGAGCGAGCTCTTCGGCTACGAAAAGGGCGCTTTTTCCGGCGCGGCGTCGGCGAAGGCTGGCCTCATCGAAGCGGCCCAGGGCGGCACGCTGTTCCTCGACGAGATCGGCGAGCTGGCCATGCCGATGCAAGCGAAGCTGCTGCGCGTCCTCGAGGATCACTCGGTGCGTCGCGTCGGCGCTACCACCGAGCGCAAGGTCGACGTCCGCGTGATCGCCGCGACCAACTGCGATCTCGACCAGTGCGTCGTCGAGAAGCGCTTCCGCCAGGACCTCCTCTTCCGCCTGAACGCGTGCATGCTCACCATCCCGCCTCTCCGCGAGCGGACCGGCGAGATCACGCGCCTCGCCGAGGTGTTCTTGACGCGCGCCGCAGCCTCGATGGGACAGCCGCAGCTGCGTCTCACGACCGACGCGCTCGCCGCGCTCGAACGTCACGCGTGGCCGGGCAACGTTCGTGAGCTGCGCAACGTGATCGAGCGTGCCGCCGCGATCTGCGGGAGCTCCGGCGAGGCGATCGGCGTCGCGCATCTCCCGCTGTCGGTTCGCGAGGGCAGCCGCGGCGCTTCGCCCGTCGTGGCGCCCGCGATGTCGAACGCCCCGGCGGGATCGCCCGCGTCATCGGCGTCGCCCGAGGACGTGCGCGATAGCTTGCGTGACTTCGAGCGCGCGCGGATCGTCGAGGCGCTCCAGAAGTGCAACGGCAACCAGACGCAAGCCGCCGAGCTGCTGGGCCTTCCGCGTCGGACCCTCGCGTACAAGATGGGCCGCCTCGGCATCCCCCCGAAGTAGCTGAAGTGGCTCGGGCGGGGCCTTCGCGCGAAGGTGCCGACGATTCGGGTCCTGACAATCGGGGGCGGCGGCGGGCGGCGAGTTTTCGCCGGCAGGAGTTGCCACGGCAAGAAGCTGCCACCCTGCCGATCGCGGATCGCTCGATGAAATAGGCCTCGGCGCGATGGCACCATCGCTGCAGTAAGCGGAACCGTCGCCCCCCGGAGGTTCCCCATGTCCGTGAAGATCCCGTCGCGTAGTCACGTTGCTGTCCTCGTCCTGGCGTTCGCGTCCGGATGCAGCTCGCAGGAGCCCGCCGAGAAGACCCGCACCGTGACCGGCGCGCTCAGCGCGGCGAGCCTGGCCGGCATCGTCGTTCCGAGCGTCGTCGCGCAGAGCTCGACGGGTCAGACGTTCGACGGCCCGGTCGCCGCGGATGGAACGTTCGCCGTGAAGGTTCCCGCCAACATCACGTACCGCCTCTTCGTCACCGACCTTCGCGCGTCGGGTCGCAGCTCGGTGGAGTCGGTCGTTCTCTGGCCGGGCCGCCTCGTGTGGGCCGCGGTCCCCGCGGGCAGCACCAGCGACGGACCCGCGCCGCCGATCTCGGTCGGCACCATCACCCCCGTCGGCACCACCGCGGACGGAAGCTTCTCTCAGCTCACCAACCCCGGCGGCGGCCTCGTCAACGGCGGCGCGACGCCTCCGGGCGGCTCACGCGGCGCGACCTCGAGCTCCGGCGCCGCCGGCTCGACGGCCGACGGCACCAGCAGCGGCGCAACGAGCTCCGGCGGCGCTGCCACCGGCTCGAGCGGCGCGAACGGCTCCACGGGATCCAGCGGCACGAGCGGCGGCGCCGCGACGTCGAGCGGCGGCGGCGGCGGCGGCGGCGGCGGCGGCTCCGATGACGGCGTGACCGGCGACGGCAAGACGGGGAGCAACGGCGGCGCATCGTCGAGCGGCGGCGGCGGCGGCGGCGGCGACGACGCGAAGGGCGGCAGCACCGGCGACGGCGCGAGCGGCGGACCGACGCTCTGTGTCCCGCCGACTCCGACCACGAGCGAGTGCAATGGATCCGGCGACGGCCTCGGTACCGGAACGGCGACGCCCAGGGCGCTCCCGCCGTGCACGAAGCCGACGGGCGGCGGCGGCACCGGTAGCAGCGGCGGAACCGCAGGATCGACGCCTCCGGCGGCGCCCCCGGGCGCTCCGAGCTGCGAGAAGGACAAGGTCGCGCAGCTCGACAAGGAAGGTCGCTGGGACTGCGTGAAGATGGAGACGCCGGTCACGTACTTCTACTCGGACAAGCCGATGAAGGTGCGCGCATCCGTGGAGTTCCCGCGCGGTGTCCTCACGCAGTGGTACCCCTCGGTGGTCGAGCAGTACCCGCTTGCTGCGGAGATGAAGGATCTCGTCTCGACGTCTTCGTCGAAGGCGAAGGTCTGCAGCGCCGACAAGGGCGATGCGCCGTCGGCCGCCAACGGCCTCCTCGACTGGGGCACGCTCGACCTCCTGGGACGTGACGCGAACGTCGACGCCGCGCTCCCCCCGGCGTCGCTCGATCGGTACACGTGGTCGTTCGCGCGGCAGGTCGCGGCGAACCCGCTCCGCGCATCGAGCGGCCAGCTCGAGAAGTTCCTCTTCTACCGCGGCGTCGGCAACTTCTCGCTGCCCGTGCGCATCCAGTCGCAGGCCGGCGGCAAGGTCTCGCTGAAGAACCTGATCGACGACAAGATCGGCTCGGTCTTCTTCCTCAACGTGACCGCCGACAAGGGCACGTTCACGGCGGCCGAGGGCGGCATCGCTCGCGGCGCGACGCTCGGCGGCGCGATCCCCTCGATGGACAACGCACGCGACGTCGACACCTACGCCGACGACCTGGCGCGCAGCGTCCGCACCTCGCTCGATGCGCAGGGGCTCTACGACGACGAGTCGACCGCGATGGTCAACACGTGGAAGAAGCAGTGGTTCCGGACGCCCGGCCCGCGCCTCCTCTACATCGCACCGCAGTCGTGGACCGATGCGTCGATTCCTCTCTCGATCGAGCCGAAGCCCGAGAGCACCAAGCGCGTGATGGTGATCCGCGTCGAGATCCTCACCCCCGAGATGGAGGCGGCAGACGTCTCCGCGCTCAAGGGTCTCTCCACGGCGGCGACCTCCGGATCCACGAAGAGCCACTTTGC
>JAYTZB010000422.1:0-2240 GCA_043742085.1 Polyangiaceae bacterium | reverse complement strand
GCTGCCTGGGACATCACGTACCTCCGCAGCCTCGTACGAGGCGTGTTCTTCTATCTCTACCTCGTCGAGGATGTGTGGAGTCGGATGATCATCGGCTGGCCGGTTCACGACTCCGAGTCCGCCGACCACGCCGCTGCGCTCATCGAACGAATTCGACGTGACACCCCCGGTCGCGACCTCAGAGGCTGGGTGCGTGAGCGTTTGGTCGACCGCACCCAAGAGCGCGGTCGCGCGCGGCCCTACCGGGCTTGACGCCACGTGACGCTCGGCGGATGCGCACACCGCGAGCTCCTGATCCCAACGCGTACTGGACCCCGGAGGAGGCCCGCCTTCTCCTCGACGAATGGCAACGCAGAGGCGGGCCGCTCGCCGCGTTCGCGCGCGAGCGTGGAGTGGCACCACGTCGGCTGTACTGGTGGAAGAAGCAACTCGCGGACTCGGCGGTGACGTCACTGTCGCTGATCCCCGCGACGATCGTCGGGGCCGAGGCGGTGACGCTCGCACCGATCACGGTCCGGTTGCCGAGCGGCATCGCGATCGAGATCGCGTCCGCGTCCCCGAGCTTGGTCGCGGCGATCGTCAACGAGCTGGCGAGGTCGCGGTCGTGATCCTGCTGTCGCGCGCGGTCCGGGTGTACTTCGCGATCGAGCCAACGAACCTGCGGATGTCGTTCGACGGCCTGACGAACGCAATCCCGCACGCGCTCGGGTACGACCCGCTGAGCGGGCACCTGTTCGTGTTCGTGAACCGGCGGAAGAACCAGGTGAAGTTGATCGCGTGGACGCGCGGCGGCTTCACCATCGTCCACAAGCGGCTCGAGACCGGGACCTTCACGTTTCCAGCGCGCGTCACGGCGGACGCCAAGAGCGTGGCGATCGACGTGCACGAACTCGCGATGCTGCTCGAGGGCGTGGACGTGTCGTGCGCGAAGACGAAGCCACGCTGGGAGCCGCCGCCGCGCACGCGCCCGACGACGATCTAACGACCGTTGACAATCGACACGCTCGATCCGTTTGCACTTGCACTGGATCGCACGGTGATCAAGATCGACAGCAGTGCGCCCGGCGGCAAGCGGATCGGTGCGCTGTGGGGGTACGTCGGCGTCAACGCAGCCGACACGATCGCGGCGTATCTCTACTGCTCGACAGGCAAGAAGACGGCGCAGCGGGCGAACGAGCTCGGGCCCGAGGACATGCTCTCGCTGCGCGAGGGACTGACGGTCGCGGACGCGTCGAACGCCTTCGACGAGAGTTTCCTGCGTGCGGAGCTCATCGAGTGCGGCTGCAACATGCACGCGAGGCGCTACTTCGTGAAAGCGCTCGACGCGGGCGACCAGCGCGCCGCACTGGCGATCGCGGCCTATCGCAAGCTGTACAAGATCGAGGACGAGTTGCGAGCTCTCGATCCGGATGCGAGGCTCGTCGAACGGCAGAAACAGAGCAAGCCCGTCTTCGACGAGCTTTCGAGCTGGTGTCGCGTGCGCAAGAAACACGAGCCGCCATCGTCGAACCTCGGCAAGGCACTCCAGTACTTCCTCAACCATCAAGTCGCGCTCGGCCGCTTCCTCGAATACGGCTATCTGCCGCCCGATAACGGCATCGTCGAGCGGCTCCATGTCAGAGCGGCGCTGACTCGAAAGAACTTCCTCTTCGCCGGCGCCGACTCGGGCGGAGAACGCGCCGCGATCGCTTATACGATCCTCGGATCGTGTCGACTCGCGGGCGTCGACCCGGCCGAGTACCTCGCCGACGTGCTGCCGAAGCTCACGCGCCGCATCCGCCTGCTCGATCTTCCGTCGCTCCTGCCGTCGCGCTGGGCTGCCGCACGTGCGGAAGCGCTGTCCGCGACGTAGCCCGCGCGCCAATCACGGCTACCCGGGCGCGATCAAGACGGTGATCCCGTGCGCTCGACCGGACGCTCACCTGGGTGCTGCACTCCGACAACGGCAACCCGATGAGAGGCGCGACCATGCTCGCAACGCTTCAGCGGCTCGGTGTCATCTCGTCCTTCAGCCGTCCCAGCGTCTCCGACGACAACGCGTACGCCGAATCCCTGTTTCGCACGATGAAGTACAGCGCCGAATATCCGTCCGCTGGCTTCGCGTCCGTCGAGGATGCGTCCCGATGGATGAGCGGTTTCGTGGCTTGGTACAACCACGAACACCAGCATAGCGGTATCGGATACGTGCCGCCCGCGGCACGTCACACGGGCGAAGACTTCGCGATCCTTGAGGCCCGTCG
>JAYTZB010000421.1:0-3823 GCA_043742085.1 Polyangiaceae bacterium | reverse complement strand
GCCCGTCGCCACGACCGCGGTCGCCGGCGTGCTCGGCGTCGGTGCCGTCGTCGTCGTCGCCGTGGTCGCGACGGTACCCGCGGGGGTCGCGGCCACCGTGGTGGCGGGCGCCGAGGTGTCGGGAGGCGCGACCCGGCTCGTGGACGTCATGGACGTCATGGGCGAGGCCGCCGACGCGCTCGTCACCGCCGCATCGCGCAGGGGAAGGCCCAGCCCGTCCTGCGTGTCGTGGTCGCCGCGATACGTGTAACGTGCATACAAAGCCAGCAGCGCGAACGCCGCGGTCACCGCCACCAGCGCGATCGCCACCGATTTGCCGCTCATCCGTCGCGGCGGCAGCCGCTCGTCCTCGACCTCGTTCTCGAGCCACTCCGGTCCCACCGCCGCGGGCGGCGGTGAATGAAGGAACGCATCGTCGTCGTCCGCGTGCGGCTCGCCCGACGGGTCGTGCTCGCCTTCCTCTCCCTGGTCGTCGGCACCTTCGCCGTCGGTGCCTGCGCCGTCATCGGCGTCCTCGTCGGCTTCGTGCGCGGCTTCGTCGAGCGCCTCGGGACGCTGCTGCGTGGGCGCCGCGCGGCGACCTTCCCAGTCGACCTCGGCGGCCGCCTTCGCGAAGACGATCTCCTTGGTGCCGCTCGACACCGGGAACATGGGCGACCGCGCCGAAGCGCGCGCGGCATCGGCGGCAGGCGGCGGGATCGAGTTTGCGTCCTCGACATCCGCCGGATCGACGAGCTCCGTCGTCAGATCGGCCGGCGCGGTCGCGGCCTGCGCGTTGCCGCCTCCCACCATCACGATGGAGTCGGCGTGCACGACCGTGCTCTCGCCGTCGCCGCCCATGCGCATCGCTGCCATCGGCTGCGTCTTGTTCCCGTCGACGACGACAGGCCGGCTCGACGCCGGCCGGCTGTCCGGCCGGGGGAGCTCCTCGGTGCTCATCTTCTGCGTGTCGCGCGGAAGCGCCGGGTCGGCGATCGGCGCGACGCCCGGCAGCCGTTGCGTTCGCACCTCCCCGGCGGGGCCACGGATCGCCGCGGGTGTGTACGGCGTACGGCCTCGCCCCGACGAGCGCGGCGGCGCCGACGAATGGGTGGTCCGCGCGCCGGCCGGCATCGCCTGCGGACGTGCGCTCACCTTCGTCGTCTGCGGCGGCGGCTCCGCGGTCATCGGTGTCGGCTCGACCGCGGGCGGCGGCGTTGCGGTGGGATCGACGACGACGCCCACCGGATGCGCGCTCGGCGCAGGCACGAACGGCTGCACCAGCGTCGACGGCGGATACGCGCTCGACGGCACCACGCTCGACGGCACCACGCGCTCCGGCGCGGGCGCGGCCGACGGCACGAGAAGACCCTCGAAATAGAGCTTCGAGAGCGTGGTCATCGTCGAGAGGTCCTCGAACGGCGACTCGTCGACGACCTCCATCAGCGTGCGTCTTCCGTCGAGGAGACGGAGGATGCCGTTGAGCTCGTCGGGGATCTCGCTCAGGCGTTCGATGAGCTTCTCGTGGTCGACCTCGAACGTCTCGGTGAGCGGCGGGAGCTGCTCGACGAGGCGCCCCCATTCGTCGGCGCGCCTCATGCCTTCCATCACGAGAACGGAGGTGGGCTGCTCGACGAGCTCTTCGCGGTCGACGGGACCGAAGTCGACCTCGAAGTCGGCCTCGCTCCACACCAGCATGCGATACACCGCCTCCTCGCCGCGCAGCGTGCCGACGTCGGCGTCGATCATGCGGCCGTCCTTGAACCAGACGTAACCGAGCCGGCTACCGCTCTTGAAGGTGATGGTGCCGCTCTTCCGCGAGATCTCGAAGGTCTGCAGGAGGTCGACCACGGTCATGTCCTGGATCGATCCCGCGAACCGGGTCTTCAGGGTCCCCGAGGCGCGCTGGTCGGAGAGGCTCTCCTGCGTGCGCCGTGCGAGCACCACGTTGACGCGCGCGAGGAGCTCGCGGACGAAGATGGGCTTCGTGAGGTACTCCTCGACGCCGAGCTCGAGGCCGCGGATCTTGTCCTCTACCGAGCGCTGGGTCGCGAGGAAGATGACCGGAATGGTCGCCCATTCGCGGTTCTCGCGGAGGCGGCGGACGAACGCGTAGCCGTCCATCTTCGGCAGCTTCGTGTCGGCGATGATGAGGTCCGGGGCCTGGTGCTCGATGACCTCGAGCGCAGCGGCGCCGTCGTTCGCGCACGTGACGTTGTAGCCAGCCTTGCGCAGGCTGACCTCGAGGACCCGCAGGCTGCGCAGGTCGGAGTCGACGAGAAGGACCTTTTTCTTCGCCAAGAGAGCGTGGGAAAGGATCGGCCCCACGCCCGTTCAGGTCAACGTTTCCGCGTGATCATGGCGAAAAGACCGGCGCCGATGGCGGGTTCCCGCGCCGATCGTTGCCGATTGAGCTCCGCCGTCAGCGGCCCCAAGGGTCCGGCAGGTCGTCCGGCGTCCTCGGACGCGGAGGCGCTCCGGACGCAGGACGGGCCGGCGTGCCTGCCGGAGCCGGGCTGCTGACGCGCGGTGCCGCCGGCGCGGGCCGAGCGGCGCTGGTCGTGGCCGGCGGGGCCGCCGTGATGGCTGCTGGAACGTTCGGTGCGGTCACGGGATCCGGATCCGGCACCGAGGTCATGCTCGTCATCGACGGCGGTGCCTGCGACGGCGGCGACGGCGACGGCGACGGCGACGGCAGTGGCAACGGCGACGGCGGCGCCAGCAGCAAGGACGACGAAGCGGTCACGCGCGGGGGCGGCGGCAAGAGCGACTTCGAGCTCTTCGCGTCGTCGAGGAACGCGACCGCGAGCGCGCAGATCGACAACGTCGCGGCGGCCGAGACGGCGGCGACCACGATGGCGCGCCGCTTGCGACGCTTCTCTTCCTCCACGTGACGCGAGACCGAGCTCTGGATGCGGTCCGCCGTGCTCGGCGCGTTTTCGAGGCGGACGGTGCGACCCGCGCGCGGTGCATCCTTCGGCGCCCCCGAGGCTCCGGTGTCCATGAACCGTTGCAACGCCGCGGAGACCTCCGCCATCGTCGCGTAGCGCGCGGCCGGATCCTTCTCGAGCGCGCGGAGCACCACCGTCTCGAGCTCGCCGAGCTGGACGCCTGCCGGTGTGCGCGCGCTCGGCTTCACGGGGACCGCGAACATGTGCTTCGTGAGCACGCCCATGTACGTGTCGGCTTCGAACGGCAGCGCGCCGGTGATCATCTCGTAGAGCAGGACACCGAGCGAATAGATGTCCGCGCGCGCGTCGACGGGCTGACCGCTCGCCTGCTCTGGCGACATGTAATAGGGCGTCCCGAAGACCACGCCGGGACGCGTGAGCTTGCTGCCGCCCATGATCTTGGCCGCGCCGAAGTCGACGATGCGCACCTCGTCGGCCGCCGACCTGCCGGCGGAGACCCCGACGAGGAACACGTTCTCGGGCTTGAGGTCGCGATGAACGACGTTCGCGGCATGCGCGGCGCCGAGCGCGTCGGCGAGCTTGCACGCGATGCTCGCGGCCTCGCGCGGCGCCAGCAGCCCGCGCGCGCGCATGCGCGTCGCGAGCGTCTCACCGACGAGCAGCTCCATCACGAAGTAGGGCGCGCCGTCGTCGAGCTCGCCGAAGTCGTTGATGGCGACCACCGACGAATGACGGACCGCCGCCGTCGCGCGTGCCTCCTGGAGGAAGCGCGCCGCGAGCATCGCGTCCGCCGCCAGGTCGCGCCGCAGGACCTTCATCGCAAACATGCGATCGAGCGTGGTGTGCCGCACCTTGTAGACGGTGCCCATGCCGCCTTCGCCGAGCGGAGCTAGCACCTCGTAGCGATGATCGATGATGGTGTCGGTGAGCGG
>JAYTZB010000420.1:0-1539 GCA_043742085.1 Polyangiaceae bacterium | reverse complement strand
GTGACCGTCGCGCAGCATCACGCGTCGGCCGTCGAACCTTCGCTCGCGCGCCTGGTGATCACGCCGACGGCGCCGGTGGACGGGCTCGAGGTCACGCGCGAGGGACAGCTCGTGGGCCGCGGTGAGTGGGACGTCGCGGTGCCGGTCGATCCGGGCGCGATCGTCATCGAGGCCAGCGCACCCCGGAAGAAGAAGTGGACGACCTCGATCGAGGTCGCGCAGGCCGGCAAGACGGTGACCGTCAACGTTCCCGCGCTCGAGGACGCGCCGCCCGAGGCGCGGGCTCAGACGGAGGCGCAAGGGTCGTCGACCACGACGTCCGCCGACATGACGGGGCCCATGGCGTACGACACCGCGTCTCCTTCGTCGCGCCACGTCGCATGGCAGAAGCCGACCGCGCTCGTGGCGGCAGGGGTGGGCGTTGCCGGGCTCGCGGTCGGGACGGTCTTCGTCCTCCAGGCCAAGTCGAAGTACGACGACTCCCTCGCCAGATGTCCGTCCGGCAACAATCTCTGCTCGCCCGAGGGCGTGTCCCTGCGTGACGACGCGCGCAGCGCCGCCAACATCGCGACCGCCGCCTACGTGGTGGGCGCAGTGTCGCTCGGAGCAGGCGCGGTGCTCTGGTTGACCGCTCCGAAGTCGGACGCGCCGCGCGGCGTTGGCAACGCCGCCGGCAAGAGCGCTCGGGTCCACCTCGCGCCGAGCCCCGGCGGCGCCGTGATCTACGGGAGCTGGTGATGAGGCACCTCCTCTCGGCGCTGCTCGTGCTCGGCGTATCTGCGTGCAACGCAGTGCTCGGCTACAACGAGGCGACGGTCGACCCCAACCTCCCGGCTGACGGCGGCGCCGGCACGACGAGCCAGGCGTTCACCTGCGACGCCTACTGCGCGAACATCACGAAGAACTGCACCGGGGACCAGGCCGAATACCTGAACGTCGATATCTGCAAGGGCATGTGCTCGCACTTCGAGCTCGGTCCGGCGGACCACGTCAACGGCGACACGCTGAGCTGCCGGAGCTACCACGCGATCACCGCCGCGCAGGATCCGGCTACGCATTGCAAGCACGCTGGCCCGACCGGCGGCGGCCACTGCGGCAGCGATCCCTGCATTCCGTTCTGCGCGCTCGACGCCGCGCTGTGCACCGACAACAACCCGTACCCCGGCGGAGAGCTCGCCTGCCGGAAAGCATGTGCAAGCTACACGTACAAGCTGGGCCCCACCGACGTGGAGCTGCTCGACGTCGGGGCGACGCTCAACTGTCGTCTGTGGCACCTGGAGTCGGCATACGACCCGAACAATCCGGTAGCGAAGACGACGCACTGCCCTCATACGGGCCAGACGAGCACCACGTGCTTCTGACGTGATGGCGCGCCGCTTCGATGCTGGCGCGCTGGAGATCCGGCTCGGTCGGCTCCTCGGCGAAGAGGAGGCGCGCCGCTTCCGACGTCAGCTCCGAGTCGCCGAGGCTCTCGTCAAGGCTGCAGAGACCGCGTGATGCCATGGTTGTTCTCGCTCTCTCTCAGTGAACGCCCGGACG
>JAYTZB010000419.1:0-3293 GCA_043742085.1 Polyangiaceae bacterium | reverse complement strand
CCCTCTCCCTCGCGGCGTTCCGCTCGCTCGGACACGAGATCCTGGGCAGCGTCTCCCTCGGCACGACGCTCGGGCTGGTCCTCGCGGCCTACCTCAAGGTGAGCGGTCGGCAGCTGCTGGTGGTTCTGATCGCGCTCGGCTTCGGCGCGACCGAGGTGCTCCAGTACCTCAACTACGAGCCGCTCCTCACGTTCATGGTCGCCGGCTTCGTCGTCCAAAACCTCTCCAAACAGGGCGATCGCTTCATCCACGCCATCGAGGAGACGGGCGGCGTCGTGTACGTCGTCTTCTTCGCGAGCGCCGGCGCTCACCTCAACGTGCCGCTGCTCAAGGTCTTCTGGCCGACCGCGCTGCTCCTGACGGGGGCGCGTGCGGCGGTCACCATCGGCACTGCGAGGCTGGCGGCCACGCTCTCCAAGGACGATCCCGTCATCAAGAAGTGGGGCTGGGGTCCGCTGATCTCCCAGGCCGGCGTCGCGCTCGGCATCGCGTCCGTGGTGGCCAACCGCTTCCCGTCGTTTGGCGCGGCGTTCCGCGATGTCGCGGTGGCTTGCGTTGCGCTCAACGAAATGGTGGGCCCCGTCCTCTTCAAGTTCGCCCTCGATCGGGCGAAGGAGACCCAGGCGCCGACCGACTCCCTGAGCGACGTCGAGGACGCCCCGACGCCGTCGGTCTGACGCGACGCCTTCCCCCGTGGCGGGAGGAAATCCTGTAACGTAGCGAGCCGCATGGTTCAGTCCCAGAACCCGCCCGCCCAGGCCGCCCTCCCGATGCGGCTCGCGCAGATGGCGCGCCAGCTCGAGTCGCGCTTCCTCGGCAAGGACGAGGTCATTCGCCTCCTGCTGATCGCCGTCGTCGCCGGCGAGCACGCCGTCCTCGTCGGACCTCCCGGCACCGCGAAGAGCGCGCTCATTCGCATGTTCGCGCGGCTCCTGCACGCGAACTACTTCGAGTACCTGCTCACGCGCTTCACCGAGCCGAACGAGCTCTTCGGCCCGGTCGACATCGCGGCGTTCCGCGAGGGCCGTTACCAGCGGCGCACCGAGGGCATGCTTCCGAGCTCGGAGATCGTGTTCCTCGACGAGATCTTCAAGTCGAACTCGGCGATCCTCAACTCGCTGCTCACGCTCCTCAACGAGCGCCGCTACACGTCGGGCGGCGTGGTGATGAAGTGCCCGCTGCTCTCGTGCTTCGGCGCCTCCAACGAGGTGCCCACCGACGAGACGCTGACCGCGATCTTCGACCGCTTTCTCCTCCGGATCCGCTCGGACAATCTCGACGCCTACCACTTCCAGGATCTGCTCACGAAGGGCGTCCAGCACGAGATCCACTCGCTCACCGATGCACCGGTTCAGCCGCTCGCATCGGCGCGCGAGATCCAGGAGCTCCATCGCGCGTTCGCGCAGCGCATGAAGTTCACCGAGGAGTTCTTCAGCCAGTACAAGGGCCTCGTCTTCCAGATCCGCGCCGAGGGCGTGAGCCTCTCGGACCGTCGCGTCGTGAAGCTGCTCAAGCTCTTCGCGGCGAGCGCGTTCCTCGACGGCCGGCAGCAGCCCGACGCGAGCGACTTCTTCGTGCTCAAGCACATCTGGAACAACGAGGACCAGGCGGCGATCCTCGAGTCGATCGTCACGCCCATGCTCGAGGCGCACTATCGCGATCATCCCAACGCACGCCGCGTCGGCGCCGCCGGCATCGGCATCGAGGCGCTCGCGGGCGAGATCGACCGCGTTCGTCAGGTGCTCACGGGGGGCAGCGGTCTCTCCGACGTGCAGCTCTTCAGCCAGCTCAAGGCCCTCAACGAGATCAAGTCCGCGCTCGGCGCCTCGCCTGATCCGCGCGCGCCCGAGCTCGTGCAGCGCGTCGATCAGCTCCTCGAAGCGGCATTCCGCAGCGGCCGCTTCGCGCAGCTCTGAGTCGATAACCCCGCGCGCCCGATGAAGCTCTGCGCGGTCGACACCTCTACCGCCCTCGGGTCGGTCGCGCTCTTCGAGCTGGATGACTCGGGTGTCGGCGCGGACGTGCTGGTCGCCGAGCTCGCGCAGCGCGTCTCGAATGCGCACGGCGAGTCGCTCATGCCGATGATCGATCGGATCTTCGCGGAGACGGGCTGGAAGCCAGCGGACGTGGCGCGATGGGCGGTGGGCATCGGTCCGGGATCGTTCACCGGCGTTCGCATCGGCGTGGCGACGGTGAAGGGGATCGCGCTCGTGACCGGCGCGGACGTGGTGCCGGTGACCTCGCTCGACGCGCTTGCTGCCGTAGCGTCGCGCGATCTCGGCGGAGACATGACGTGCACGCTGGTGCCCGTCATCGAGGCCATCCGCGGCGAGGTGTTCGTGCAGGCGAGGGGAGGGCGGACCGCAGAGCCGGTGTGCCTCACGCCCGAGTCGATCGGCGCTTGGCTGGAGGCGCTGGAGGCGCTCGGCGCGGACGCGCGTGCGGGTCGAGAGATCGTGCTCGTGGGCGAAGGCGCGGCGCGCATCACGCTAGGCGAGCCATGGATCGTGCGCCGCATGCAGGACGGCGAATACGCGCTCCCGCATGCCCGAGGGATCGCGCTCGCCGCGCGTGGCCGCGCGCCCACGGATGCCGACACCATCGAGCCGGCGTATGTTCGAGAGCCGGAGATCACCGTCCCGCGGGTGGCGGTCCGATGAGCGCGCAAGCGCAACGAGGAGCGCGACGATGACCGAGAGCGACGTCCAGAAGCCCGACGCGTCGATCGGCGTTGCCGCCTTGCCTCCGCACATCCGCGAGCGTCTCGACGAGCTCACGAAGTCGCTCGCGGCGACGCTGGGAGACGACCTCGTGGGCGTGCTCGTCCACGGAAGCGTCGTGCGCGGAGAATACCGACCTGGCGAGAGTGACGTCGGCGTCGTGCTGGTCCTCGAGCGCGCGGAGTTCAGCCATCTCGATGCCATCAGCGCCGCGCTCCAGACCGCGCGCTACGCGGCGCGGATCGAGGCCACCATCCTCACCGAGAGCGAGATCGCCGGCGCGAGCGACGCATTCCCGCTGCGCTACGACGACATCAAGCAACGCCACATCCTGCTCGTGGGACGCGACCCCTTCGCCTCGGTGAAGGTGCACGATCGCCATCGCCGCCTGCGCATCGAGCAGGAGCTCCGCGAGGCGCAGATCCGCCTGCGTCGTGCCGTCACCGACGCGTTCGGCGCGCGGGAGGCCATCGGCGGCGCCGTCGCGCGCAAGGTGAAGCAGGTGCGTGCGCCTCTGCACGCGCTGCTTGGCCTGAAGGGGATCGCCTCCGCGCCCGACCTGTGGTCGGTCTT
>JAYTZB010000418.1:0-4658 GCA_043742085.1 Polyangiaceae bacterium | reverse complement strand
GGGCCGCAGGAGCGGCAACACCGCCGACCCGCCGAGCGTGAACGCCACGGGCGCGAAGAGCGGAATGCTCACGCGCAGCTCGCTGACGCCGTTCCAAATGCCCTCGGTCTTGTCGGCGATCCCACGGCCCTGCGTCTCGGGATGGCTGCGCACCACACCGAGCTGGCCGCCGAAGCAGAGCATCACCGTGCCCGCCGCGCGGCGCAGCGTCGGACAGACCGAGCCGCCGAGATAGAAGAGATCGAACGACGCTTGCGCGCCGTTGTCCTCGGCCCTCGTCGGCGCGTAGAGCGAAGCGTAGCCGCGGAGGCCGAGCGGGATGTCGTTCGGCAGAAAGAGCGTGCCCGCGATGCTGCCGCCCACGGCGAACGCCGGCGCGAGGCCGAGCGAGGCGGTGGCGACCGCGTCGCCCTGGAAGCGCCACGGCGCGTGGTGACGAGGACGCACCGGCGCGAGCTCGGTGTCCGGAGCGGGAGCCGGTGCAGGCGCGGGTGCGGGTGCGGGTGCGGGTGCGGGTGCGGGTGCGGGTGCGGGTGGAAGTGGCGGAGGCGAGGAGGAGAGCTTGGCTTCCGGATCGATCATCACCGCGATGACCAGCGCGAGCGGCTCGTTCATCGCGGTGCATGCGGGCTCGGGGCGATCGAGGTCGCGCGTGCCGAGGAGCGCGCCCTTGCCGTCGCGGATCGTGATGACCGAGTGCCAGCCGCCGGGCGCGGTCAGGCGCTTCTCGATGCGGCCCTCGACCGACACGTCGGCCTCGGCGGCGGAGACGAACACGTGACGCCCGAGGCGCTCCTCGACGCTGCGTGCGAGCGCTTGCGTCGCGATGCACGACTCGCTGCCCGGCATGCGCAGCCACGACAGCGAAGAGGTGCGCGCGCCTTCGGCTGCTCCACGCCGCGTCATGCTCATCGCGAGCAGGAGCACGCTCAAGGCAACGACACCCGAGGTCCGACGCACGCGCGAGGCGTAGCACGAAACCCGGCCGCAGCCCGTCCACGGCGCTGGTATCCTTCAGGACGAAGGCTCACGTGAACGTCGAAGTCTCGCGAAAACCGCTGGATCCTGCGCTCGAGGGGATCCTTCGGTCGACCGTGCGTGGCCTGCTCGCGCCGCGTCGCGCCATCCCGATCGCGCTCGTCGTCGTGCCGCTCACGATCATCCAGGATGCGTACAGCCGCGATCCCCTCGCGGTGCCGCTCGCGCTCCTCATGTGCGGCAGCTTCCTGCTCGTCGGCCCGTCTCTGTGGCGCGCGCTCTTCCCGATGGACAAGCGGGTCGAGCCCACCGACGCGCTGCGCGTCCTCCTCTATGCGTTCGTCGGCGCGACGCTCGTCCTCGGGATCGGGCGCGCGCTCCCCGACATGGTCGGCGCGGGGCAGACGTTCCTCACCTCGAAGCCGAGCCTCGCCGTGTGCGTCGCGCTCTTCTGGGTCGGTGGCTGGGGCCTCGCGCGAGACATCGAGCTCGAGGAGCACCTCACGCGCGAGCGCGCGCGCGTCGAAGCCCTCGAGCGCGAGGCGGATCATGCCGAGCTCCTCGCTCTCCGCAGCCACCTCGATCCGCACTTCCTGTTCAACACGCTCAATGCCATCGCCGAGTGGTGCCGCGAGGACGGCGCCGTCGCCGAGAAGGCCATCGTGCAGCTCTCGTCGATGCTGCGCACCATGATGACCGGGATCCAGTCGACGACCTGGCCGCTCGCCAAGGAGATCGAGCTCGCCACCGCGCTCTTCGCGATGCATGCCATCCGCGATCCGTCGCAGTTCACGGTGCGCCTCGAGGTGCCGGATCCGCTGCCCGACGTCGACGTGCCCCCGATGCTGCTCTTGCCGCTCGCCGAGAACGCGATGAAGCACGGGCCGCTCGCGCGTCACAAGGGCGAGGTGGTCCTTCGCATCGCCCTCGTGCGCGACCTCGTGCGCATCGAGCTGTCGAATCCCGGAGCCTTCACCGGCCCGCGCGACGGCGGAAATGGCCTCGCCATCGTGCGAAAGCGCCTCTCGCTGGCGTTCGGCAACGGCGCTTCCTTCACGATCAGCGCCGAGGGCGACGATCGCACCCACGCCGTCGTGGTGGTGCCGCGCACCTCGTCGACCTCCGCGAACGACGACGTGTAGTCTCTCCTCATGTCGATCCCGCTGCGCGTCCTCGTCTGCGACGACGAGCTCATGGCCAGGAAGCGTGTGCTCCGCCTGCTCACCGAGCTGCCCGGCATCGAGGCCACGTTCGAGTGCGAGAGCGGCGAGGAGGTGCTCGCGAAGCTCCGTGAAGAGGACGTCGACGTCGCGATCCTCGACATCAACATGCCTGGTCTCAGCGGCCTCGAGACGGTGATGCAGATGCCCGAGGATCGCCCGTACGTGATCTTCCTCACCGCGCATCCCGAGCATGCCGTGCAAGCCTTTGACGTCGGGGCGGTCGACTACCTCCTCAAGCCGGTCGACGACGCGCGCCTCGCGAAGGCCATCACGCGCGCCCGTCACTCGCTCGACGGCGCTGGCGGCAGCAGTGGCGGCGGCGACCGTGAGACTTCGCCCGGGGAGGCGATCGCGACGCGCACCAGCAAGCTCGCCATCGCGACCAACAACGGCGCTGCCCTCGTCAATCCGGGGGACGTGACCCATGCGACCTTCGACGGAGCGCTCGTCACGGTGCACACCGCGGCCCGCTCGATCCTGACCGACGACACGCTCCAGGACCTCGAGGCCAAGCTACCGAAGGGTCCGTTCGAGCGCGTCCACCGCCGGGCCCTCGTGAACCTCGACCACGTGGACCGGCTGGAGTCGGTCGATTCCGGCGGTTATGTGGCATGTTTGTCGAGCGGGAAGCGCGTCGACGTGTCCCGGCAGAGCGCCCGAAGACTGCGGAGACGCCTCGGTTTGCGGTAGGCTGGCAACGGGGTGCGCGGGTATCCTTACCGGGATCCCGCGCACAGGCGGTTATCCGACGAACCGTCGCCTCAGCCGAGCTCCGCCGTGAACGACAAGAAGGACGCGAACCCCAACCCGGACAGCGACCCGAGCCTTCCCTCGGGAACGTCCGCTCCGGACCCCCCGGAGGAGAATCCCTGGGACGAAGAGGGCGGTGGGCGCACGCTCGCGCACGAAGGTCCGTCGTTCCAGCTGCCGAGCAACATTCCTTCGCCGATCACCGTGCCGCCTCCGGCGCCCGCGCCTGCGGCTCCCGCTCCCATCGCGATCCCGCGGACGACGAAGGCGCGGTCGGCGACGATGATGGGCTTCGGTCCTCCGGGACCGGCGCTGCCGGGTCAGACGGGGCCTGGTCTGCCGATGGGCGGAGGCATGGGCTTCACACCGGCGGGCGGCATGCCCGTCGCGGGCGCCGTCGTCCCTGCGCGCCCGGGCGCTCCCGCGCCGGTGTCGGCCCCTTCGCCCGTCGCGTTTCCGCCGCCGGCAGGACCGCCGTCGAGCCCCGCCTTACCTGCGTCGTCGAAGCCGTTTCCCGCGATGCCGCTCGGTGGCGGAACGGTGCAAGCCTCGCCTGCGCCTCCGTCGTCGCCCGACATCTCTGCAAGCGGCAGCGGCGCGAGCGCGGTCGGTGGACCGCCATCCTCGAACAAGCGCCCGCCGCCGCTCCCGCCGCGTCCCGCAGGGGCGCCGCCGTCGGCTCGTGCCGGAGGCGCACCTGCCGCGTCGTTCGCTGCGACGATGGCCTCGCCCGTCGCGCCTCCGCCACCCACCGCGGGCGTCCACGCGCCGAAGCTCGGTGCTCCCGCTGCACCAAAGCCCGCGCCCGCTGCGGGGGCCGCGCCGCAGGCGAATGTCATCTCCTCGAACCCGCCTCCCGCCGCCGACGACGCCTGGCCGGCCGGGCCTCAGCAAGAAGACGGACCGACGATGGCCGTCGCGTCACCGCTGCTCACGGGACGTCCGCTGCGCGATGACCTCGTGAATCCGCGCACTGCCGAGCCGCGCCCGCCGCTGGCGAGCTCGCGTGCGATGAGCACCGCTTCGCCGATGGCGAGCACCGGCTATCGACCCGAGGGCGGAGTCGACAAGGACGCCGACACGATGGCGCTCCGCGGCGATAGCCCGCTCCTGCCGTCGCTCAACGACAGCGAGGGTGAGTCCGAAGAGACGACGCGCGCGGTGTCTCGCGAGGAGCTGATTCGCCATCAGGATGCGCAGTTCATCGTCGGCGAGGACGCGATGGGCGACGAGGCGACGCTCGCGGTTGCGCCCGGCCAGATCGATCTCGGCGCTCATGGCGGCCTCGCGGCGGCGCTCGCCGAATCGATCCGCCGCGAGTCGCAGCCGAACATGCCGGGCGCGGCGGCATTTCCTGCGCCGTCACAGAATTTCCAGAATGGCGATCCGGGCGCGTATCCCGCCATGGGCGGCGGCATCCAACCCCCCCAATCCCAGCCGCAGCCGTGGGGCGGTGAGCAGGCGCCCTCGTGGTCGCAGCAACAGCGCGATCCGATGAACAGCATGCAGCAGCAGGGCTACGATCCGATGATGCCGGGTCCGCAGAGCAGCCCCAGCATGCAGGGCTATCCGCAGTCGGGTCAGCACGCGCTCATGCAGCAGCAGCAACAGCAGCAGCAGCAGCAAGGCCCGCACGGCTACGGCGCGCAAGGCGGCATGATGCAAGGCGGCATGGGCCCGGGCGGTTACGGCTCGAACCCGAACATG
>JAYTZB010000417.1:0-2230 GCA_043742085.1 Polyangiaceae bacterium | reverse complement strand
CACCGCCGCCACGCTCGCGGGCCTCGCGCCGCTCGCGATCGGCATCGGCGCGGGCTCGGCGCTGCAGCGTCCGCTCGCGATCGCGGTGATCGGTGGCCTCGTGCTCGCGACGCTGGTCACGCTCGTCGTGATGCCGGGCCTCGCGGCCCTGGTGCAGGGCAGCCGGCGCCCCGAGCGCGCGCCCTGATCTGGAGGTTGCGGGCACATACGGCTGGTCGCGCGCAGGACGCGGACGCCACGAAGGCCGAGATAGGCACGAAGGGCGGAGGGAGAGAGGAGGGTCTGGCGGCTTCGCGGCGCGCGAGGCGGAGGCGGATGCCACCAAGGCCGGGATAGGCACGAAGGGCGGAAGGGAGAGAGGAGGGTCTGGCGGCTTCGCCGCGAGGTCGCGGGCCTGGGTGTTGAGCCCACTAGACTAAACTACGGTACTCCGCCTCCTGGGCGGTGGGCCTTGCCCACGCGACGACCGCGCTTCGGTCGTGCCGAGCGCCAGGTCGACCGGCGTGTGCGGGCGGCCGCCGCACAGTTGGGCGGTCGGGTGAACGCGAGCTGTCTGCTCGCGCTCGTCACGCCCTCGGGCGCGGGTCGCCGCGTTAGGGCGAAGGCCCACCACCCAGGAGGCTCCGGGAGCTCGTCTCCCGGATTCCAGGGGGGGCGTTCGGGCCACGCGCTCACGTAGCGCCACGCCAACGCGTCACCACCAAGGGGGAATCAAGATGGATACGATAAGGAGCGAAGCTGATAGTGATCTGATGGAGCGGCTGCAGGAGTCGCTCGCGACCCTGTCATCGAGCGCGACGTTCGAGCTCGTGCACAAGGAGCTCGCGCGCGAGATCGTGGGTGCCGCGATCGAGGTTCATCGCCATCTCGGGCCGGGACAGCTGGAGCGCGTGTATCAGGCCGCGCTCGCGCACGAGCTCGAGTTGCGAGGGATGCCGTTTCGACGGCAGGTCCCGGTGCCGCTGCTGTACAAGGGCAAGGCGGTCGGCGAATTTTTTGTCGACCTTGTCGTCGACGGAAAGGTGATCGTCGAGCTCAAAGCCGTCGAGCGCTACAACCCGCTGTTCACAGCGCAGGTCATCTCGTACCTGCGCGCGACCAAGCTCCGCCTCGGCTTGTTGATCAACTTCAACTCTCCCGTGCTATGGAGAGGAGTCCGTCGTATCGTCGTCTAGCGAATGATCCTGCAGATGCTGCGGCACAGCACCGGTACGTCGAAGTTGATCAGCAGCCCGAGATGCAGGTCGGCAGCTCCCAGGTACGAGTAGACCTGTGCGCGGTGCACGGGTAGATACCGCTCGACCGACTTAATCTCCAGGATGATGGTGTCGTCGATGATGAAGTCGGCGAAGAACTCGCCGACCTTGCAGCAGCCTCGATAGAGGATCTCGAGCGGTGCCTGGGCGACGAACGGGATGCGGCGATAGCCGAGCTCGTACGCGAGCGCGGCCTGATACACCTTCTCGAGCATCCCCGGGCCGATGTGGCGATGGACCTCGATCGCGGCACCGACGACCGCGTGGGAGAGCTCCTTGTACAAAATGGGCTCGGTACCCAGCGACCGCGCGAGGCGTTCGCCGAACCTCTCGTTGCCATCGCGCTCGTCGTCCAGGTGCCACGTCGTGGATTGATCTGCGTTCTTCGTCATCATCATCGTCATCGTTCTGGGTCCTCGTCTTGACGCGTTCGCGTTCGGCGCACCGTGCGCGCCCGGCACCGGTGTCCGCATCGGATCTCCCGGGGGAAGAGCCCCCGAAGCCGCTGGGGTGGTGGGTCTCCGCCCTACGCGGCGAAGCGCGCTGGAGGGCGTGCCGAGCGCGGGCACATGGCTCGCGTTCATCCCATGACCGAAATGTGCGGCCGTCGCTCGCACGCGTCGGTCGACCCGGCGCTCGGCGCGACCGACGCGCGCTCGCCGCGGGGCGAGACCCACCGCCCCAGCGGCGGAGGCGATGGTTGCTTCAAGTAGTCAATGAGAACGACACAAAGGCCCGCGAGCGCTCGGCGCAGCCGCCGAAAATCTTCTTCGCTCCGGCCTTCGTCGCTTGCTGCTCGCTTCGCTGCCGTCCGCGGGGCGAAATCCACCGCCCCAGCGGCGGAGGCACGGGCTGCTTCAAATGATCGCAGCGCCCCCCGGACTATCGCTTCAGCATCATCAACAGCGAGATCACGTCGTCCTCGGCGACCGAGCCGCTGCCGACGACCTCACTGCCCGCGCTCGAGAACGTCA
>JAYTZB010000416.1:0-4875 GCA_043742085.1 Polyangiaceae bacterium | reverse complement strand
ACCTGGTGCACGACGTCCGTGCCTTGATCGCGATCGACGTCGAAGCGCTCGCTGCCGTCCTGACGGACGACGCGGATGCGCGACGTGTGCGCGCTCGCCACCTCGGCGAGCTTCTCCTCGGTATGCTGCGCGTCGAGGCCCTCGGCACGCGCGGCCGTCAGCACGCTCGCGGCATCGTGCGCCGTCTCACGCGCGTTCCATTGCAGCTTGCCGCCGATGTCGCGCTCCATGGCGCTCCATCCGACGACGATGGCCTGTGGCAGCACCAGCATCGCGAGCACCATCAGCACCGCGTTCGTTCGCAGCGAGGTTCGTGGGAGCGGCCGGCGCGGACGCGTGACCGTCACTCAGCCGTCCTTCCAGCGGTACCCTGCGCCGATGACGGTCTCGATGCGGTCGAACGCCGGGTCGATGGCCTCGATCTTCCGGCGCAGCCGCCGGACGTAGGTGTCGATGATGCGCTCGGCGACCACCGACTCGTCGCCGCGTACGATCTCGAGCAGCCGATCGCGCGAGAGCACGAAACCGGCGCGTGACGCGAGCGCCTCGAGCAGGCGGAACTCGGTCACGGTCACGGTGATCGGCTTGCCGGCGTAACGCACCTCGAGTCGCTCCGGGAAGAGCTCGAGCGCGCCCTTCGCCACGGCGCGCTCGGTCTGCTGCGTGGCGCGCATCGCTTCCCGTCGCAGGAGCGCGGCGATGCGCGCGAGGAGGACGCGCGTGCTGAACGGCTTCGCGACGTAGTCGTCGGCGCCGAGCTCGAGACCCAGGGCCTCGTCGATCTCGTCGTCACGCGACGTCAGCAGCACGAGCGGCACGCGGTTGCCGCTCTCGCGAAGCTTTCGACACAGGGCGAAGCCGTCGAGGCCCGGCATGTTCACGTCGCTGATGACGGCGTCGGGCTTCTCCTTCTTGACGACCTCGAGACCGCGCTGGCCGTCGGCGGCCGTGAGCACCTGATGCCCGGCATCTTCGAACGCGAGAGACAGCGCATCGAGGAGCGAAGTGTCGTCGTCGATGAGGAGAATTCGGGGCATGGGTTCGAAGCGAGTCTCGTTGCGCAATTCGCGAGCTGGCCAACGAATTCCGCAGCGGTAGCCCGGTTGCCTGGATCGTTGGAGGTCCATGAGTCGCACGGGAGCGGCGGAGGAGCGCCCGATCCGCCTTGAAAACGGTCTATCCGTCCACTGGGTCGCCGGCACACGATGTGCGTGAGTGTGCGTCATGTTCGACGCCGCTCCTCGGTCGCTCGCTCCGTTGCTCGCCCTCGTGGCGCTCTGCGCGATCACGCCTGCCTGCGCGTCGGCGTCGTCGGACGACAGCTCGGTCGGCGTCGACGACTACAAGAGCAAGAAGGGAAAGCTGCAGCTGGTGGTCACGGTCGACTGGGAAGGCCGCGAGCTCCGCGACGACAACCTCCGCGCGATGGAGGACCTCCGCACGAAATTTCCGCAGGTGAAGATCGTCCAGTTCCTCAACGCGGCGTACTTCGTCAAGCGCGGCGCCGTCGCCGCAGACGTCGCCACGCAGATGCAGCGCGCGCTCCGACCTGGTGACGAGAAGGGCCTCCACATCCATGGTTGGAAGCGCCTCGTCGAGGCGTCGGGCGTGACCTTCCGTGCCTCTCCGACGTTCTGGGGGACGAGCCTCGATGCGCACGGGCAGGAGTGCAGCGACGACTGCGGGCACGAGGTGCCGATCAGCCTCTACACGGAAGGCGAGCTCCGCAAGGTCGTGAAGCTCAGTCTCGACACCCTGGAAGCCAACGGCTTCGGGCGCGCGAAGAGCTTCCGCACCGGCGGCTGGATCGCGAAGCCGTCCGTTCGCGAGGCCATCGCCGCGGAAGGTATTCGCTACGAGCACTCCGCCGTCCCCACCGTGTTCTTGCAGCCGAAGCTCGGTACGGTGCCGCTCTACGGCTGGCTCTCCGAGCTATGGCAGGGCACGACGAACGTCTCGCAGCCGTACGCCATCGGCACCGCGACCGCGTCGCTCACCGAGGTGCCCGACAACGGGGCGCTCGCCGACTACGTCAGCGCGCAGCAGATGGTCGACACGTTCGAGGCGAACAAGGCGGCGTTCCTCCAGGATCGCAAGAAGAGCGTCGTCGTCTCGCTCGGCTTCCATCAAGAGACCGCGGCGACGTATCTCCCGCAGCTGGAAGCCGCGCTCACGCGCATCTACGCCGAGACCAAGGCCGAGAACATCCCGCTCGAGAGCGTCACCAGCGAAGCTCTGACAGCCGGGGCTGCCATCGCCAGCCCTTGACGATCGCGACCTCAGCTCTCGTCCTCTTCAGTGGTGCTTCTTCTTCTTGTGCGCGCCCGCGTGCGCTTCGGGGGCCTTGTCGACGCCGGCGTGGCCAGGCTTCGCGAGGTGCATCTCGAGCGTGTCGCCGTGCGCCTTCACCTGGTAGTTCGGGACGCCGTCCTTGAAGGTGACCGTGAGCTCCGCGCCGCCGGCCTCGTTCGAGACGCGAATCGCGGCGATGCGCGGATCCTTCGACGCGAGCGGTCCCGCCGCGTCGAGGGACTTCCGCCCGGGGATGACGATGGTGAAGCCCGAAGGCTGCGACGCGCCCTGGATGCGACCGACCGGGCCGTCCATCTTGATCTTGAGCACGTTGCCGTGGGTGACCGGGCCGTTGCCGAACGGCGTGACCTTGCCAGGATGGCCATCCATCATCGGGTCGGCACCGAGCGCGGCGGCGGCCGTCGCGAGCGGATCGTTCGCAGCGGCCATCGGCGCCGCGGCCGGCGCGGGAGGCGCGACGGGATGGGCGGCAGCCGCTGTCGACATCTCCGCGGGCGGAGTGGCAGCGACGGGAGCCGCGGGCTTACGCATCGCGACGAGGCAGAGGATGCTCGCGATTCCGATCGCGCCGCCCACCACCGCGCGCTTCTTCGTGATCGCGAAGCGCGGCTTCACCGGCTCGTCGAGCATCGGCTCCTCGATCTCGCCGCGGATCACCTTGCGACCCGCGGTGTGGAGACCACCACCGGGCGCCGGCGCCGTCGTACGACGGACCGGGATCTCGACGTCGTCCGCCGCGCCGTTACGCTTCGCGCTGGCACGCGCCGCGAGCAGCGCCATGGTCGTCTTCGCACGCTTTGCCCATTTTTCCAGGGCCGGCGTGATCTTGGCGGCGTTGCGCGCGAACGCGCTCTTCATCGCCAGGCCGTGATGGGCGTCCTCGTCGTGCTCGTCATCGACCACCGAGGCCTTCGCGACGAGACCGCGCGAGCCGCCCTCGGCGTGCTCCGCGCGAGCGGCAGAGATCATGTCGGGCTGATGAGGTGCGTCGTGGTCCATGTCGTGATCCATGTCGTGATCCATCTCGTCGTCGATCGAGTGAGGAGAGAGCGAGCCGTGCGGATCGCGCCCGGTGATGTCGTTGAGGGACGCCTCCTGGCGATCCATCTCGGCGCATTCTTCGGCGTGTGCCTCGGCGTCGTCGTAGCGGAGCGTGACGACGAGCTGCGGAATGCGCGTGCCTTGCTCCACCTCGACCTGGACGTGGTCGATGAGCGCAGGGCGTTTGCTGCCCGTCGCCGCGTCCTCGAGATCGAGCTGCTTGCCGACCTGGAGGAAACCGAGCTCGCTGAAGGCGGTGACGCTCGTTCCTTGCGCGCCCTTGACGCGCGCTCGCATCGGCGAGGCGAGTCCGTCGATGTGAAGCCGCACCTTGCGGCCCTGCGGCGGATGGATGGCGACGCCGTCCTCGACCATGCCGACGATCCGCTGGAGCGACACGGTGCTGGCGGCGTCGAGGTTCGTGAACCGGATCCCGAACTCGCCTCCGTTGCCCATGTCGTCCTTCCAGAGGACCTCGCCGGCCGCGACGACGACCATGCCTTGTCCCGCGTCGAAGCGACACGTGACGGGCTGACCGACCTCGGGGAGGTACGCGGTGCGGAGGTGCATGCCCTCTTCCGAGAGGTTCACCGCCTGCGCCTCGAACGAAGGACCGAGTGTGCCCCCAACCTCGACCATTCCTTCAAAGGGGATCCGCGACGCGTTAGGCGCGCGGCGATCGCTTGCATCGCTCATGAGAATTCTCCTCTAGGAGTGAGGCTTAGGTCCTAAGGAAGAATGGGGATTCGGGCCAAGTTTGTGCGCGCTGGAAACGCGAGCGCGAGGGCGTGATCGCTGCGCGCGGGAATTGCTTGCGGAGAGGCATGCGAATCCACCATCTCTCCGCGGCCCTCGGCGTCGCCGCGTTGCTCGCGAGCGCCGCGTGCAGCACCAACACCAATCGCCAGCCCGCCAACGAGCCGCTCTCGCGCGCCAACACCACCGGCGTCGCGACCGAGACCGGGCCCGGCGCATCGGGCGTGACCTCCGGTAATTCGCCGGCCGAAGGTGGCATCCGCGTGAGCTCCGGCGCGCCCGCTTCGATGATGGAAGGCGCATGCCCGCAAGCCGCGCCGCTGCCCACCGCGAAGGATCGCGCCGCGTGCATGAAGAGCTGTCGGGGCCTGGACGAGGCCGTTCCGCCGGGCTCGAAGTGCATCTCGCAGCGTCAGTCCTGCGAGACACAGTGCGCGTCGAAATACGACAACCGCTGAGGTGATTGCCGCGGCGCGCGGCTACGGCGAGGCAGCGTTCTTGCAAACGTTGCGCAGCATCATGCTGCCGCAAATCTCCGTCTGCTCGAGGTTCATTGCGCCTCTCGCTGCGCTCGCCCTCATTGCGTGCGCGGAGAGCGGTGCACGTCCCGCGGATCCGCCGACGACGTCGACCACCACGACGACCGGCACCACCCTCGACGTCCCCTCGAAGCCCATGACCTCCGCGCGTCCCGCGTCCGCGGCGCCGCTCTCGCCCCTCGACGGCGCCTGCATCGAGGGCGAGCCACACGGCGGTCTCACCGAC
>JAYTZB010000415.1:0-7418 GCA_043742085.1 Polyangiaceae bacterium | reverse complement strand
GCGAGGAGCCGAGCGGTGATCTCCTCCGCCTCGCTCTCGCTCCCGTCGCACCATCGCACGGACGTTGGTTTCAGATGGCCGGCGATGTCGGCGACCCAGGACTCGACCTCTCGTTTCGTCATACTTCCTCGGAAAGGGGGCGATCCGAGCGAGGCACGGGCACGCTGCGGGGGGCTGGACGCGACCGTCCGACGCTCGGATCGCGACGCCGTTCAGCAAGTCTCGTACCGCTCCGCATTCCGCCCGCGCGACCGCGCTTCCGAGCGGAGCTGACATCTCGGCGGCATCAGAATGCAGCGCGCCGTTGATGGCTCGGACACTCGCGACACATAGTCGCCCCCGGATGCGTGCTCGAGCGCAGCGGGCGCCACGATGACGTAGGCGTCAATCGGTGAAAGGGAGCTCGACCCACGATCCGATGGCGCGCGGATCTGCTCCGCGGATGAACCGCACGGCGAGGCCGCGCGACCGCGAGCACCGCACGAGGGAGTGCTCGTCGAGCGGCAGCCATGCCTCCTTCGTGACCGGCTCGGAGGCCACCAGAAACGCGGCGGGACTACGGCCGCGCGCGGGGCGCTCGAGGAGGTAGAGAGGGCGTCCGCCCCGGTGCGCGTAAAGCAGAGATCCGTTCGACAGAACGAAGTTCATCGTTCCCGCCTGGCTTTGCGTCAGCTCGGTGACGACCCGCGCCAACGTCTCGTCGATGGCGAACGACGCAGACGAGTGCGTGAGGCCACATTCGTCGAGCTTCGTAAGAAGATACGCGAAGAGCAATTCGCTGTCCGTTTCGCCCTCGACCTCACGCTGGCGCACCGCCGAAGTACGGGACCGCAGATGGTGATCGTTCACGGTGCCGTTGTGCGCGAAGACCCAGCCATCACGCTGGAAGGGGTGCGTGTTCGCCGCCGAGACCGCGCCGACGGTTCGTGCGCGGACGTGAGCCACGAGGATCACGCCTGCCGTCGCCATTGCGGCGGATGCGAAAGCGGCGTCGTCCTCTCCACTGACCGGACGCTTCGCGACGAGCCAGCCGCCGTCCTGCGCGTAGACCGCGGCGCCCCAACCATCGCGCTGCTCTCGCGATTGCATCGCCATGCTGCGTGGCGCCTCGCACAAGCACTTCGAAAATTCCGTGATGGCTTCCGCGGCAATTCCAAGTAGTCGACACATGATAAGCGCTCGCGAGCATGATCCGCGCCACGTCCGCGTCACCGCTCGGACGCCGCGCACGTGCGGTGCTCTCTCGCCTCGCTGATGAAACAGCGCTAAGGTGCGCACGTGCCGCGCTCGAAACGACCGGTCGACGTCGTGTTCGAGCCGGTGATGGAGTCCGCGTCCATGCGCGAGCTCGACCGCATCCTGCGCGCCGTGGCGCCGAAGGAAGTGGCGCTCTCTCTCATCGGAGAGAGCGGTACGGGCAAAGAGGTCCTCGCGCGCCGCATCCACGAGCTCTCCCACCGGCGGAGTGGACCGTTCGTGCCGATCAATTGCGCCGCCATCCCGGAAGCGCTGTTCGAAAGCGAGCTGTTCGGGCACGAGAAGGGCGCCTTCACGGGTGCCACCGTTCGAGCTTTTGGCAAGCTCGAGGCTGCCGGCGGCGGGACGCTTTTTCTCGACGAGATCGGTGAGATGCCTCTGGCAATGCAGGCAAAGCTCCTGCGGTTTCTCGAGAACCGCAAGTTCATGCGGGTCGGCGGCATCGTGAAGATCTCCGTCGACGCTCGGCTCGTCTGCGCCACCCTGCGTCCCCTCGAGGACGAGGTGAAAGCGGGAAGGTTCCGCGCCGATCTCTTCTATCGATTGCAGGGTATCTCACTCGCGATTCCGCCCCTACGCGAGCGCCAAGCCGACATTCCGCCTCTCGTGCGCCAGTTCACCGCGCAGCTCTCCGCGCGCCATGGCACGCAGCCTCCGAAGTATGCACGCGCGGCCACGAGCGCGATGCTCGTGTACTCGTGGCCGGGAAACATTCGCGAGCTGCGCAACGTCGTCGAGCTGGTTTGCCTCATGCGGGAAGGCCGGCCGGTCCGCGTCGTCGATCTGCCGGCGGCGCTGATGCGCGAAGTGGATCATGCGGCGAGCAACACGGCGGAAGTGCCCACGGGGAATGTCCTCGCGGTCCGTCTCGACCGCCCCCTCGACGAAAGCGTCAAGAGCATCCTCGAAGCCGCACTTGCGCTCGAGGACGGAAACCGGTCGCGCGCGGCGCGCCGGTTGGGCGTCAGCCTGCGAACGATGCAGCGGTTCGCGGCTCGAGGCGCCCGCCCCGTCCGCACGAGCGCGCGACGGTGAACGGACGGCCAGAATTACTCACGATCGCTATGTCACGATGGCGCGGAACGGCGCTCGCGGCGGTGAGTGCTATGTCCAATTGCTCAAACGAAGTCGCGACTCCGCGAGCCGCCGCTAACAGGGGCGATCGCGCGACGAAGCGCGGTGGCACCGACGTTGCTCTAGCAGCGCGGAGATGCACACGCGCAAGCGCAGCACGACCCCTCAACAGGTCGCAATCGTCTCCGCGAACGCGGAGACGCTCGATGGCCTGCAGAGCTACCTGCAGGAGGCGGGCATTGCCGCCCGTGGAACGCGCCAGCTCGAAGACTGCGCCGCGCTGACCGCGCCGGCGACGTTGGCCGTCGTTCTCTTTCCCGACGACTTTGTGCGGGAGAGCGTCATGGCGGCGGTCTTCGACATCGGCGCGCGCGGCCCGTCCATCCTGCGGCTGCTCGTGACCGGCCATCCGAAGGCGTTCGAACAACTCGTCGAAGGGCGCCGAAACGTCCTTGTCGTGCCGCGGCCCGTCTGGGGTTGGACGATCCTCGACGCCATCCGCGCGCACGCGGGGGACGACCCTGTGAAGCCATCAACAGCACGAGGTCATGAATGAGCACGGCGGTAGACGCTTGGGTCGAACACGTCGCCGGGTACACCAACCCGGCGCGGGTGCGGTGGTGCACGGGCGACCCGGCAGAGCTCGAAGCGATCGGCTGCGAAGCGTCTGCAGACCCTGACGGCGCACCGAAGCCGGAGCTCGCGATGAGCGCGCGATGCCGCGAAGACGTCGGCGACATCAGCGCGTTCCTGACTCGTGCCCAAGCAACCCAGCGCTACTGGGAGCCATTCTGGGGGAGCATGCGTGGCCGCGTGATGTACGTCGTGCCGTATGAGCTCGCGGCGGGAACGCCACTGGCCGAGGCCGGCGTCCAGCTCACGGACGACCCGCGGCTCGTCGTGGAGCTCGCGCGTACCGTGAGCGTGAACCCGGCTCTCCGCAGCGCGGACCGCTACGTTCGATCTCTCCATGCGCGCCATGCCAGGTGTGCGCCGGCGATCTGCTGCTTCGTCGACGGGAGGACGATTTGGGCTCCGGCGGTCGCTTCGGAGGACCTCATCGCTGCTCGCGCGCATGCGCTGCGGCTTGCGAGCACCGACGCCGAAGCCAAACGCCGACTGCCGACGAGAATGGCGATCATCGAGATCGCGTCCCCGGCGGGGCTTCACTTCATCGGGGTCATCGCACCGAACGGGTTCGGTCGCTCCCAGGCGTCTCTGCTCGGAACGGCACATCCGGGAGTCGCCTACCGCGTGATCGCTTCGAAGGCCGCGTGGTTGACCGTCGACGAGGACGGCGCACTTCGCGCGACTCCGTGCGAGCGCTGCGATGAGGCGCAGGTCGCCGCGACCGCCGCACGCCCGTCCTTCGCGCTCAGCGCGATCGCGTTTTGCACGGGCCGCGCGTCGCTCGTACCGCTCGTGCTCGAGCTGCCGGGGTGGGAAGACGCCGTCTATTCGGGCGCCCTGCTTCAAGCCGGCACGGACGGAGACGCCGGCTCCGCGGTGGACCCAATGGGCATGCGCGACTTTTGTGGCACGGACCTGAACGATTACCTTGCGCAGTGGCTCGCGCTCGGGCCGCGCCTTCGTCGGACGCCCAAGGTCTTCCAGCTGAACTGGTTCTTGCGAGGTCCGGACGATGATCTCGCTTGGCCCGGCGCCACGCACGCGTGGCGCATCGTCGACTGGATGCTGGCGCGCATCGAATCGCGTGCGCCGGCCAGGGCAACGGTCGCAGGGTTCATCCCGAAGGCCGAGACCCTCGACCGGGCGGGGTTGGCGATGGACGAAGAGCGCTGGCGCGGTCTCTTCAATTTCGAGGCAGAACGCTGGAGGGCAGAAGTCGACGCGCGCGAGCAAGCCCTCGCGCAGCTCGGCCGCGGCGTCCCTCTCGAGCTGCGCCGCGCCCACGCGCTGTTCGCTGGACGCGTCGACGAGATCGCCGGCAGGCAGGCACGATCAGAGGAAGAGTGTCGAACATGAGTCACACGATCGACACGGTCCTTCGCTTGAAGGTGAAGCACCACGCGGGCCACCTCGCGCGGCTCACGAAAGCAATCGCCGACCAGGACGGTCTCATCGGCGAGGTCGCCACCATCTCCGTCGGCGAGGACGACGTCGTCCGCGACGTCACGATCGAGACACACGACGATGCTCACACGGAGCGCGTCGTCGAGGCCGTCCGCGCGCTCGACGCCGTCGAAATCCTCTCGATCACCGACCGCGTCTTCGATTGGCATCGTGGCGGGAAAATCCACCAACGCAGCCAGAAGCCGATCTCGAACGTCCGAGAGCTGCGGCAGGTCTACACTCCGGGCGTGGGGCGCGTCGCTCTCGCGATCAAGCGCGACCCTGCGCGCGCGTGGGACTACACGGGCATTGGTACGTCGGTCGGGATCTACACGAATGGAACGCGGGTGCTCGGTCTAGGCAACCTCGGCCCCGTCGCTTCGATGCCCGTGATGGAGGGCAAGGCTGCGCTGTACGAGCAGCTCGTCGGGTTGAGCGCGACCCCCATCCTCGTGGATGCAACGGACCCGAAGCAATTCGTCGAGGCGGTCCTGCGGACAGCGCCGACGTTCGGCGCGATTCATCTAGAGGACATCCGCAGCCCCGACTGCTTCGAGATCGAGGCCGAGCTGCGGAGCAAGCTGAGGAAGCCGGTGATTCACGACGACCAGCACGGCACGGCCACGGTCGCCCTCGCCGCCGTCCTGAATGCCTGCAAGCTGACCTCGATCGATCTTCGAAACGCGCGCGTCGGTCAGATCGGCCTTGGCGCGGCCGGCGCGGCGATCACGTCGCTGCTTTGCAGCTACGGAGTCCGCCAGATGCTCGTATGTGATCCGAACGAAGCGGCATTGTCGCGCGTTAGGGATCTCGGCGTCCGATGCGTGCCCCTGGAGACGATCTTGCTCGAGGCAGACATCGTGATCGCGACTACCGGACGTGGTGGCCTCATCCCCGCGCGCCTCGTCCAGCGAAAGCAAGTGCTGCTCGCGCTGTCCAATCCCGTTCCCGAGATTCGACCGGATGAAGCCCTCGCCGCTGGCGCCGCATTTGCCGGCGACGGGCGCTCGATCAACAATGCCCTCGCGTTCCCGGGCCTGGTAAATGGTTTGCTCCTCGCGCGATGCAGGACGCTTCGGCCCGAGATGCTGATCGCCGCCGCGGAGGTAATTGCGAGAATGGCTGCGCCGGGCGATCTCGTGCCGAACCCCCTCGACCGCGCGGTACACGCAGCGGTCACCGATGCCGTTCGGGCTCAAGCGCATCAACTCGGCCTCACCGGCACGTGTGATCTCGGATGAGCTCGCCCGCCCTTTTTCGACCAGCACGTCGGACGCTTCAGCGGCAAGTCCGATCATGATCGGAGTCGTCCTCGCCTGCGCGGTTTTGATCGCAGGAGCGATCCTGGCCCTCGCGCTTCCGCGCAACGGCCTGCGCGCGGCGGCGGCGATCTCGAGTCAGGCGCTTGCGTGCCTGCTCACGATTTCTCCGCTCGTCGGTGTCCTGAGGAGTGGCACCGCGATGGAAGGCTCGTGGGCGTGGTCCTATCCGGTCGAGATCGTCGCGCTACGCGTCGATGCATTGAGCGCGTTCTTCCTGGTCTGGTCACTGCCGATGACGCTCCTCGGCACGGTCTACGCCGTCGGGTACCTGAAGCCGTACTTCACGGCCGGGCGTAACGGCGGACCGCAGTTTGCGCTTCTGAACATGACGTCGCTCGCGTTCCTGATGGTGTACTCGGTGCAGAATGCACTCGTATTCCTCTTGGGGTGGGAGATCGCAGCCGTCGCCGCATGGCTGATGGTGATCTGGGACTACCGAAATCAGAAGGTTCGCTTCGCGGGTTTCAACTACCTCGTGTCGACGCACCTCGGCCTGTTCGTCCTCGTCGCGGCGTTCATGCTGCTCTACGCGGAGAGCGGGTCGATGGATTTTCGCTCCTTCGGCGTGGTCCTCGCGAAGCCTGGCCGTCTCCGCAGCGCGGCGTTCTTGCTACTTGGCGTGTCCTTCGCGCTGAAGTCCGCGTTCTTTCCCTTCCATGCGTGGCTTCCGCGCGCGCACTCCGCAGCACCCGCGCACGTCTCGGCGCTGATGTCCGGCGTGATTCACAAGGCAGGCCTCTTCGCGTTTTTGCGCTTCATGCTCCTGCTCGGGAAGCCGGACGAATGGATGGGCTGGGCCGTCCTCGTCTTCGGCGCAAGCTCGGCGTTCTTCGGCGTGCTCTACACGTCCGCGCAGCGGGACTTGAAACGACTCCTCGGATACTCGTCCACCGAGAACGTCGGCATCGCTGCGATGGGGTTCGGTCTCGGCTTGCTGGGAATGGCATGGGGTAGTCCAGGGCTCGTCGCCGCTGGCTTCGGAGGAGGGCTGCTGCACCTCTTCAATCACGCCCTGTTCAAGTGCCTGCTCTTTTACGCGGCAGGCGCTGTCTATCGCGCCACGCACACGGTCGATCTCGAGCGTCTTGGCGGTCTCTTGCGGCGCCTGCCGCGTGCTGGCTGGTTGTTTCTGCTGGGAGCGGCGGCGATCTCGGCGCTCCCGCCACTCAATGGTTTCGTCAGCGAGCTCATCATCTACTCCGGCCTGCTCTCGGGGGCCGCGCCGTCGGCGCCGGCGAACGCGGCGCTCGTCACGTCGTCAGCCTTGCTTGCATTCGTCGGAGCGGTCAGCGCGCTGTCGATGGTTCGAGCGTTCGGCGTCGCGTTCCTTGGCCGGCCCCGTGACGCCTCCGTGCACGTCTCAGCGCCTACGCCGCCGTGGATGACGGCGCCGATGTACCTGCATGCGGCCGGCATCGTCCTCGTCGGTCTGTATCCTGGCGCCGGGCTCGTCGTGACGCGCGCTGCGACCTCCTTGTTCGCCATCGCGGGGGTGCCCGCCGCCGATACGAGCTTTGCAGCCCTGCTCGGGCCTGTTCAGACCGGTGTGCGCGTACTGGTCGCTGTCACGCTGATTGCCTCCGTCGTCGGCTTGTACTTGGGCCGCCGAGCGCGCAGACACGTGACGTGGGGCTGCGGCTACACCGCCACCAACTCCCGGATGCAGTACACGGCGAGCTCCTTCTCGGCGCA
>JAYTZB010000414.1:0-5087 GCA_043742085.1 Polyangiaceae bacterium | reverse complement strand
CCGTGTCTGCTTCCGCGCCTTCGCGCGTTGTGCTACCTCCCCCCGCTTCCCGATGGCGACCGCCTTCAAGCGTCTTTCTCTCGCTGAGCAGCAGACCCTCATGTCGCGCGTCGTGTCGCGTTGCAAGAGCACGCCCGGCCAACCGAGCCCCGTCGTCGTGTTCGATCTCGACGGCACGCTCATGGACAATCGCCCGCGCACGCTGGCCATCCTCCAGGAGCTCGCGCTCGAGCTGAAGGCAGAGGCGCACGAGGCTGCCGATACGTTCGCCAAGGCCCGCGCCGAGCAGCTCGCGTACCTGCTCGGCGACACGCTCCGCAAGCTCGGGCTGGAGCATCCGGAGCTCGCCGAGCGCGCCGAGGCCTACTGGAAGACGCGCTTCTTCTCCGACGACTACCTGAAGCACGACGTCGCGATCGAGGGGTCCGTCGAGCTCGCGAAGGCTTGCTACGAGGCGGGCGCCATCCTCGTCTACTTCACGGGCCGCGACCTGCCGCTGATGGGGCTGGGGTCGTTCCAGAGCCTCCGCGACCTCGGATTCCCGATCGGCGTGGTCGGCACGGAGCTCGTCTGCAAGCCGGACGCGAAGATCCCCGACGAGCTCTTCAAGCGCACCGAGGGCCCGAAGCTCGCGCGCGTCGGTCGCGTCGTCGCGGCCTTCGACAACGAACCGGGCAACTGCAACGCGTTCCTCGAGATGTACCCCGACTCGGAGGTGGTCTTCGTCGACACGCAGCACCTCCCCGGCGCTCCGCCGCTCGATCCGCGCGTCCACATCGTCGCCGACTTCCGCATGCGGTGATGGTGAGCCGGACCTTCGCCTCCGGCTCGCCCACCGCGTCAACAGCGTTCGCGGCGTTCGCCGCGTTCGCGGTGCTCTGTCTCGGATCGTGCAAGGGGTCGGGGACGAAGGAAGGCGCGCCGGACGCCACGGCGACACCGAGCCCGCAAGCGAGCGCGATGCCCGCGCCGCTCGCCAACACACCGACGGCAGCGGCCAGCGAGACCATGACGGCATCGCCGGAAGGCGGCCCGCCGCCGGTGCCGATGCGCGGCGACGTCGCGCTCGCGGCCGACTCGCTGGGCACGGCGACGACGGGTTACACGCTCTCTGCCGTCATGAAGCAGGGCGATCTCAGCGGTCCCGTGCGTGCGCCCGAGGTCAACAACGCCGGTCTCGACGCGGCGCGAAAGAAGACGGAGCTTCGCCTCGCGATCGAGCTCGGCGCATCTCGCATGCGGGTCGCGCTGCTCGGAACCGGCTGGGTCCTGCCGCCGGACACGGAGCTGCGCGCGCGCGCCGATCGCTACGGTCACGTCGTCGTGTGGCCCGGCGCTGCGACCTACCGGCCGCTCGCGCCCGGCACGTTGCGGGCGCTCATCGGCGAGCGCCGCTTCGACGTGGCGCCGGTCACGCCGGCCGAGCTCGTGCTCAAGGACGACGTCGGCAAACGCATCGGCATTCGCACGCGGCGCGTGGAGGTGGCGACCCGCGCCGCGAAGGCCACGTTCGAGATCGGTCGCGTCGCCGACCTCGGCGACAGCGGGATCTTGCTGTGCCGGCTGCTCCTCGACCTCATGAACGCGCCGCCTTCGAGCGCGCTGTGCGCCGACGGCGAGCTACCGATGCGGGCCGAGATGCGCTGGACCGCCCGCGGGTCGATGACGTTCGAGGTCACGGGGCTGCTCAAGCGCGACAAGGTCGATCTTCCGACGACGTCGCTCCTCGTGCCGCCTTCCGGCGCGGCATTCGCAGCGCTCCCGCTGCCCGTCGCGGGCGTGCAGGCATCGCTCTCGCCGCCGGAGCTCGGCGCGTTTCGCACCGGACCGATCGAGATGCCCGCCATACCGCACGGCAACGGCGACGGTCTCGTCGTGACCAACACCACCGATCAGCTGCGCGTGCTGCATGTCGACGGCGTTCCCGTGGCGTGGGCGGCGCCCGGCGCGAAGGACGTGCTCTCCGGGCTCCAGCGCGGTCGCTACATCGTGCAGTCGCGGACGTTCCTCGGCGAGTCCTTCGAGCCGCCCGTCACGCAGGTCGTTCCGGGCGTCGTTGCGCTCGGCGGCGCGACCGACGCCGGCGTCCGTTAGGCGGGACCTTCTAGTCGTAGTCCTCGCGGGTGAACGTGACGTCGCTCGTGCCCGCGGCCTCGGCGCGCGCCAGGAGCGTCTCGACGACCACCGTGATGACGTCGAACTTCGTGGTCGGCAGGTAGTACTCGTCCTCGTCGACGTCCGGCATCACCGCGAGCCGCTCCTCGATGGGCTCGCGCTCGGCCGGATCGAGGGTCAGGTGTGCGTTCCAGCCTTCCTCTTCCTTCATCGTGATCGCTTCGCGCGCCATGCCCACCGGGTTGAAGGCGAGGAACACGTGCCTGAAGTAGAGCCGCCACGATTCGTGGGACCCGTCGGCGAACCATTCAGCGGCGAATTCCTGCCGCATCACCTCGCCGAGGTACGCGCCGACCGCGGGCGCGACGAGGTCGATGCTCTCGGGACGCGCCTCGAACGCGGTGCGGGCCTCCCGGATGTACTGATCGACGAGGCTCAGCGTGTCCGGGGTGCCATCCAGCGCGACCTTGTACTTCGACGCCACAAAGCGCATGCATGCGGCGACCAGCTCGGCCACCTGCGCCGGCGGGGCCGGGAGATCCTCGGGCTCCTGCTCGGGCTCGGGGTGGAAGCCCGCGCCGTTCGAACCGTTGTTTGGACGCGAGGGGGGCGCAGGGGGAGCAGGGGGGGCAGCCGGCGGAGCCGGCGGGGGATGAGGAGTATCGGACATCTTGAAGTTCCTCTTTATACCTCTTCCCGTTTGAGGCGAGGCCGCCTAGCCTGATGAGTCCATGCGGATCGGTGTCTTCAGCGACATCCATGCGAACCTCGAAGCGCTCTCGGCTGTGCTCGAGGCGTTTGGAAAGGAGAGCATCGACGTCTATTACTGCCTTGGAGATACCGTCGGTTACGGCGGATCGCCCAATGAATGCGCCGATCTCGTCCGGGAGGTCGCCAAGGTGACGATCCTCGGGAACCACGACGCCGCCGTCTCGGGCCGTATGGACTACTCGTATTATTACGAGGCGGCGCGCCACGCGCTGGACGTCCACGCCGCGATGATCTCCACCGAGAACATGGCGTGGCTGAAGCAGCTCCCGTATCAGCACATGCTCGAAGAGGAGAAGGTCCTCCTCTGTCATGGCTCGCCGGTTCGCCTCGAGGAGTTCGAGTACATCTTCGCGCCCGAGCAGGCACGCGAGTGTCTCCCGCTCTGGGACAAGCTCGGCCACCTCACGCTCATCGGGCACTCGCACCTCTGCAAGGTGTTCGCGCTGACGAAGAACAGCGTCGAGGAGATGCCCGCCGTCGACTTCGAGCTCGCGCCGGACAAGAAGTACATCGTGTCGGTCGGCTCGGTCGGCCAGCCGCGCGACTTCGACAACCGCGCCAGCTACGTCGCGTACGACACGGACAAGAAGCGCTTCGAGTTCAAGCGCATCGAGTACGACATCGAGCTCGCGGCCGACAAGGTCCTGCGCGCGCGCCTCGAGCGCAACTTCGCGCATCGCCTTTTTATAGGCGTGTAACGCCTATAAAAAGGCTTCTTGTCTGGTGGCGCGATGCGCTCGCTGCGCTCGCTGCGCTCGCGATCGCTTGTGCGCGACCGCGGACGACTTCGTGAGGTCGCCGGGTAGCTCGCGGGTTGCCGACGAGTGAGCGCGGGCTTTCGAGGGGCTACTGCTTGAGGCGGACGTCGAGGGCGCTCGTGGATGCGCCGGGGATGCGGGGGTGGAGCATCGGGAGGACGCGGGTGCCCGGGGTTTCGGGGACCACGTCGCGGACGAAGGTCGCGAGGTCGACGTCGATCTTGTAGCTGCGGTTTCCGGAGCTGACCGTGCCATGCAGCGCGAGGGCGAGCTCGCCGCCGCGCGTGCGGTCGACACGGGCGGTGGTGATGGTGCAGTCGCACGACGCCGATGGGACCACGATGGTCGCGGCGCCCGGGATCTCGAGCTCGAGGCGCTCGAGCACCGGCTTCGGCGGATCCTTGGGGTTCGAGCTCGGCTCCAGCAGAACGGCGAGGCCCAGGCGCGCGCGGCGGTTCGGCGAAGGTGCCATGCGCGCGGTTTCGCTCTCACCGATCATGCCCAGCTCCACGCGCGATCGATCGCGCGACGTCACCACCACACCTCCGCGCGCCAGCTCGGAGCCGAGCTCCGATTCGGTGGTCGCCGGATCGGGCGTGCCCGCTTCGCCCTTCACCACGAGCTTTCCGCGCGGTGCCGGTAGTTTGGGCAACCCTGACAGAGGCTCGGCGAGGAGCGAACGCCATCGCGCGAGCTCGCGCTTGCACGACGGCGCGTCGCTCGGAAGGAGGACGTCGCAGCGCGATTCGTCCCGGGCCGCCAGCGCATCGCACGTCGCGCGCGCGGCGGTGCGCGGCTCGCCGGTGCACACGCGCGGATCCTTGCCGGCCACGGCGAGGCACGTCACGTTGCGACCGCGCGTGGGGAGGCCCTCGAACTGGAGCGGGCACGACTCCGGGGTCTGCGCGACCATCGCCACCCAGCTCTGACAACGCACGCGGAGCGCGCTCGAGTCGATGCGGTCGCACTTCTCCGCCTTGTGATCCTTGGCGGCCTCCAGCAGCCGACACGCATCACGCAGGAAGGTGTCGTAGCCGATCCCACGCAGCGCATCGCCCACCAGGGGATCGAGGTTGGCGCGCTCCCTCACGCACGCATCGACGCTGACGAAGCGCTCGAGGTCCGTCTTGAGGTCACCTGCCGGCGCCGGCGGGTCGGTGGTCTCGATGAGGGCGCCGGCATCGAGGCCGAGCATCGCGACGACGCTCGCAGGGCTGGCCGGCGAGACGCTCGCGGGTGGGGCAGGGATGGATCGCTGCTGCTTGTCCTCGCAGGCGGTGGCGATCGCGCCGGCGGTCGACGCCGCGAGCAGCACGGCGCCGGCTCTGGCGAGGTGCACGGAGGTCGGCCGGATCATGGCCTGTGAGCTACCACGGAAGGCGGTTGCCGGCGTCGCTTGACAGCCGCCGGAACAAGGCTAGTAACTCACGCATGAGTCACGGT
>JAYTZB010000413.1:0-2361 GCA_043742085.1 Polyangiaceae bacterium | reverse complement strand
CGTCCCTTCGTGGGCGGTCGCGCGATCGGCGCCATCGCCGCGCTGCGCCGGCCCGCGGCGCGTCCCAGCGAGGCCCGCGAGGAGGCCGACGTCCGCGAGGATCGCAAGCTGCTGCGCGGCGCGTTCGACGTCGCGGACAAGGCCATCCGCGCGCTCGCGGACGGCGCGAAGAGCTTGCGGCTCGGCTCGGAGGCGGCGTTCCTGTCGACCTACATCGAGATCCTCGGCGACGGTCGCTTCCGCGAGCGCGCCGATGAGCTCGTCGCCGACGGCGCCGGAATCCCCAACGCGCTCAGCCGCGTGGCGCGCGAGGTCACGCGGACCGCCGCGCAGATCACCCGCGACGCGTTCCTCGAGGAGCGCGCGCGCGACGTCGAGGATCTCTGCGATGCGCTCGTCATGCTCGCCGCGTCGGACAAGCGCGCGGAGCTCCCGACGAAGGCGATCCTCGTCGGCGACGCGCTGAGCGTCTTCGATCTGCTCATCTCCGCGCGTGCGCACCCCGTAGGCGTCGCCCTCACCGATCGCGGCGGCGGCCCGCGCACGCGAACGCTCCTCCGTCTCTTCGACGTCCCGGCCATCGTCGGCGTGGAGGGCCTGTTTCGCTGGGCCTCGGACGGTGACGTGGCCCTCGTCGATGCCGATCACGGTCTGCTCGTGATCAACCCGTCGAAGGGCGAGGTGGCGGCCCTGCGCGAGTACAAACGCGCGCAGGAAGGGCTAGACTGACCGCCTTCGACAGGGGCCAGCAAAGCTCGGCAGCCCGCCCGGTGTCGATGGAGAGATGGTCGTGACCCAGCCGCATACGCCGCCTCCGAGCCCTCCGCTTCCCGACGTCGTCGAGGACGTCGACGACGGTGACCGTCCTTCGATCACCGAGGTGAACGGGACCGTCGCGAAGTTCGAGATGGCCTACAACGCCGACAAGAGCGATCGCTTCGCCTTCGGCGTGCCGCTGGCGGCGCGCCTCCCCGGCTACGCGTTCCTGGCGTTCGCGGCCATCATCGGGCTGACCGTGCTGAGCGCGTACTACGGGTCGAGCAACTCGAGCCTCTACATCTGGGTGGTCGAGGGCGATCGTCATCGCGTGTTCGGCAGCGGGCCACTCGCGTTCATCATCGTCTTCGCCGCGCTCGGCAACGTGCTGAAGACGGCCCTCCGCGGAGTCATCGTCACCGCTGACGCCATCGAGGCGCGCTTCCTCGTTGCCGGCTTTCCGAAGGTGAAGCGCTGGACGTGGGCGCAGATCGATCGCCTGGTCGTCGATGAAGGTGACGTGATGCTCGAGCTCTGGGACGGCACCTACGAGCGCCTCCCGAAGGTGCACGAGGCGAAGAAGCTCGCCGAGCTCCTCGCGGGCATCGCCACGGCGCGCGGGCGAGCCGTCACGCGTCTCGAGCACGTCGCGGGCAAGCACTGAGGACGGCGGTCTGCTCAGAAGCTCCCCTCGACGCCGAGGCTCGGGATGGTGACCGGGCCGATGTACTCGAACTTGCAGTCGTTCGATTTGACCGCCTCCGCGAGCGAGCTCGTGCGCGATCCACACGAGACGTTGATCGCCTCCTTCTGCAGCGTGACGTTCAGCCATTCGACGACGAACGCGACGCGCCCCTTCTCGCCGACGTGCCACGCCTTCTCGATGCGCGCATCGATGCGATAGAAATCGGGGAAGCGCTCCTCGTTGAACGGCGGGATGGTGTAGCCGAACACGCGGCGACTGTAGGGACGCCCCGTGTAGTAATAAAACCGCGCGCCAGCGCGCCAGCCGACGCCGAGATCGTAGGCCCCGATCACGTTGAGGACATGCGTGCGATCGAAGTCGCCAGCCACCTCCGCGTAGGTCACCGTCTTCTTGCGTGGCATCTCGAAGCCCGGCAGGTTCGAGAGATCGAACGACGCGAAGTTCGTACCCCGCGTGGTGCGCGACAGCGTGTGCCGAGGCGCGCAACCGTGGCCGCACCGTCTTTATGTCGTCGCATGTGCTGCCCGAAGTGGAGCGGGTTTGCGACCGAATCGCGGTGTTGCGCATGGGCAAGGTCGTTTTGCTCTCCACCGTCCACGACGCTCGGAAGCTCGCCCGCCGGCGGGTGCGTGTTGTCTTCCAGCAGGATGTTGCGGTGCCGACGGGGCTACCGCAGGGTTACGACATGATCGAAGCGAAACCGCGCAATTGGATTCTTGGGGTGTCGGGGCAACTGGGAGCACTGCCTTCGTTGCTGGCTTCCCTTCCCGTGGCCGACCTCGCGATCGAAGAAGCGAGGCTCGAAGATGTGCTGGTGAAGTACTACCGGGACGGT
Organism: Polyangiaceae bacterium; assembly: GCA_043742085.1. Lineage (GTDB taxonomy): Bacteria > Myxococcota_A > Polyangia > Polyangiales > Polyangiaceae > Labilithrix. Next base: position 64 of record JAYTZB010000413.1, on the reverse strand, counting down.
GGGGAATGACTGTGCTCTTCGCGTTGATTGTTGAGTCACTTCATCGGGTGCGTAGGCTTCTGCT
>JAYTZB010000412.1:0-3186 GCA_043742085.1 Polyangiaceae bacterium | reverse complement strand
GTCAGAGCTGGCGGAGTCAGCGGATCGGAAGCTTCGCGGCGACGCTGGCGTGGCCGCGGCCCACGATCTGGCGGCGCACCCAGGCGAGAGGACGGCGCTCGTCGAGGCCGACCACCGAGCCGTCGCGGTCGACGCCGAGCGACGCGAAGAGGCCGTCGAGGTCGATGCGCTCGCCGCGCGCGGCGTAGCGATCGTACATCGCGCTCAGCACCGTCGTGCCCGTCACCTCGTCGCCGAGGCGAACCACCTCCGCGACCGTCCACACCTTCGTCGCGTCGCCGCCGCGTGCGAGCGCGGCACGCATCACGTCGTCGAGCGAGTGCTTGCCGCGCGTCTCCTCGCGGATGCGAACGTCGGCGGCGAAGCAGAAGAGGGCGCCACCCCAGTAGATCGAGTCGAGGTCGTCGCGCTGCGCGAGGCCGCCCGAGGAGCCGCGCGCCGGGATCCCGCGGGGCATGTTGCGCGCGAACTGGCGGTAGACCTCGGGCTCCGACGTCCATCCAGCGCGCGCGCGAAGGATCGGCTCGTAGTAGGTCGCGAGGCCCTCGCCGAGCCAGCGACCCTCGCCGCGGAAGGTCGGGAAACCCAGGTGGAAGAGCTCGTGGACGAGCACCCAGTCGTGATGGCGCGCCGCCGCCTGCATCTTGTCGCCCACGACGAGGACCACCGATGCGCCGGCGAGCGACAGGACCTTGCCGAACACGACCTCGTCCTCACCCTTCGCGGGAACGACGAACAGCGTCGTGCGATCGACCGGGAAGCGACCGAAGAGCGGGGTCACCACCTGTGACGCCTCGTCGACCCATTCGCGGATCTCCTCGTCGTTCATCCCGTACTTCTGCTTGCCGACCACCTCGATGTCGACGCGCGCGCGCCCGGCTTCACGTGCTGCCCTGCCGCCGGCGGAGGCGCCCGAGCCGGAGACGTCGACGCGGTAGTGGCGCATCGGGCCGAACGCCGAGAAGCTGCCCTCGTCGAGATCGTACGAACGGAACCCGAACGCGGTGCCCGACTCGTCGGTAGCGTGCATGCCCGATGCGAACTGCGCTCCCGCCGGGACGCGCACCCGCACGCTGACGGGAACGTCGGTCTTCGGCGAGGGATGCGCGAGCCAGGCGAGCGCCGGCGAGAGCGTCGCGTCGCCGATGCGGCGGGCGCAGTCCACCTCGTCGCCGCAGGCCGCGGCGAGCTCTCCGAGATCGATCTGGTAGCGGACCGTGCAATGCCGCATGCACGCCGGCTCGAACCACTGGGTGCCGCGCCGCTCGACGGTGCGCCACGAGCTCCCCGTCTTCAGCTGCACGTCGCGGACGAACGCCGACGACTCGCGCGCGATGGCGATGGTGTCGGTCCGCGCGTTGTCGAAGGTCGCTTCGACGACGACCGTGCGTGACCCATCGGGCGGCGCATCGACGACGTACGACCAGCTGCCGTCGGCGCGCGCGTCCGTGGCCGGCCGCACGCACGCCGTCACCGCGAGGAGCATCGGCAGCGCCATGTGGCGCCACGCGCCTCGCCACCCCGAGCCGCGCAACCGGAACTGCATTGCGCCCATACCCTTGCTCTAGCACTCGGGATGCCGACGTCGCTCCGGCCGGGCGCCGCCGCGTCAATCCCGCGTCACGAGCTGGCGAATGGGTCGAACTGGAACGTGTCGATCAGCACCGGAGACGGGTGTGCGATCGGATCGACGATCCCGATCACCCACACATCGACGCGTGACCCACCTTGCTCGCCGGCTCTGACGCGGAGCCGCACGAAGTGCTTGTAGCCCGGAGATCCCATGGCGGCGTAGGCCTGGCCATGGCTGAGCCCGAGCCTAGCCACCAGCATGAGCATGACGCCGAAGAGGAAGCTGCTCGCCATCGTGGCCAGGGCCAGCGCTCCAACGAACGCGACGGGGGATCCCCACTGACCCATGACGCGCATGGCGAGGGCATCGACGCCGATGCCGATTGCCACGGGGATGGCGCCGATGACGAGACCGAAGACTGTGGCGAAGGGCACCACGCGCGCCGCGCGATGACGTCGCCAGCCGACGAGGAGCGCGGTGCCGAATGCCACGATGAGGCTGATTGCGAGGGCAACGGTCGCGCTCGAACGCGCGCCGCTCTCGAAGTGCTCCAGCAGCGCGACAGCGTCTCCCACGGCGAAGACCGCCGGGAGCAGCCAGCCCGCGCGGCCCAGCGCGCAGAAGACCGGCAGCTCCTTCAGCATCCTCCACGACGCGCGCGGGCCAGGAAATTCTGCGTCGACCGCGTAGGCGCCGCCGGCCGCGATGCGTGCACCATGCAGGAATGCGCCGCCGCCGCCGGCGACGACGTGGACGCTGCGACCCTCGGTCGAGCGTTCGTAGTGATGAATGTCGCCGGCGAGGAGGAGCGTCGGGCTCTTGTCCATCGCGATGCCGAGCGACTGGAGCGTGGCGTTGCCGTGCGTACGCTTCTCGCCCCACGCCCGCGCCGGATCGGGGAGCACCACCACACGCGCGGCGGCGCCCGGGATCGCGAAGTACGCCTGCTGTCGCGGATCGACGCGCTTCAGCTGCCGATCGACGCCGAAGAGATCGATCCCGGGCGCGAGCGGAAAGCGGAAGTAGCTCGCCCGCTGCACCGCGAGATAGCCCGCGAGCGCGAGCGCGGTCGGCTTCTTCACCTGATCGCCGCGCGCGAACGCCTCTGCCCACGCGAGCACCGGGTACTCCTCCGGCTGCGGATGGAGCGGATCGGGATCGGTCGAGGTCGGCGCGCGGTCCTCGAATGCGCACGGCGCCTGGCAGAGACGCGAGAAGCCGTCGAGGCCGTCGTACCAGTCGTGGTTGCCCGGAACGGCGAGCAGCACGCGCGGGCCGCCTTCCGTGTGCTGCTCGAGGACCTTGTTCCAGGGCTCGACCAGGCGTCGGGTCATCTCCCGGACGGTGGCGACGGGGTACGCGAGATCACCGCCGAGGAAGAGGATGTCGCCGCGCGGGAGCACCAGCTTGGTCGGCTCGCCGCCGTCCTTGCGCGCGGGGGCATCGGGATCGTCGACCTCGTATTCGGCGACGAACATCCGGGCGACGATCTCGCTGACCGTCACGTCATCGCCGCAGTCGGACACGAAGTCGATCCAGATGTCGCCGCCCATCGCCTCGGCGAGCGTGCCCTCGCGCTGGGCCATGGCCTGGGCCGTGGTGCGCGTGGCGCG
>JAYTZB010000411.1:0-12928 GCA_043742085.1 Polyangiaceae bacterium | reverse complement strand
ACCATCGCCGATCTTTCGCCGCTCCAGCGATGCACGCTGGCCGACGTCTGGCTGGGACGCGCCGCGTCCGAGCGGCGCGTGGCGGATTCGTTCGTCGTCGTTCGTGACGCGCTGGCGAGCCTCGGCGCCGCGGAGGAGCTCGTCGCGCTCGCGACGCGCGCCATCGACGACGAGATGCGGCACGCCGAGCTCTCCCGCGAGGTGGCATCGCGTTACGCGCGCGAGGCGCTCGCCCATCCGCCGCGTCTCGCGCTGGCGATCCCGGTCCACGCGGGAGCGAGCGATCGGCTCCGTCATGTGCTGCACGTCGTCGGGCAGTGCGCGTTCAACGAGACCATCGCGAGCACGTTCCTCGAGGCGGCGCTCGTCGAAGCAACCGCTCCGCTCGCGCGCGCCGCTCTGCGGGAGCTGCTCTCCGACGAGATCGATCACGCGCGAATCGGCTGGGCGCTGCTCGGGTCGATCGAGCCCGCGCTCCTGCACGAGGTCGAGGCCTGGCTACCGGCGATGGCGATCGCCAATCTCCGGATGTGGCGCGAGACCAATCGCACCTACGGCCGCGATGCCGAGCTCGCCATGCACGGCGCGCCGCGCGTCGAGTCCGTCGAGAATGCGCTCATCGTGGCGTTCCGCGATCTCATCCTGCCGGGCTTCGAGCACCTGGGCCTGGCGACCGAGGCGATGCGAACCTGGCTGGAGGCCGGCGCGCCGACGCGCTGAGCCCCGACCACTCGCTCACGCGATGCGCAGGCCGAGCGCGCGGGCGAACGCACGGTCGGAGCCGCTCGTCGAGCAGAGCACGCTCGCGCGCGCATCGACGGCGCGGCGATGGGCGAACGCCAGCCAGAGCCCGGGCAGGGGAGGGCGGCACCAGCAGACCGGCGGACCTGCGGGATGCGTGCAGAATGCAACGTCGACGATCCGGTCGGTGGCGCGTGAGAGCGCGCCGGCCGAGGCGTGAGCGCGGCCGCGATCGCTTCCTCCGTCGCATCGAGCGAGATCGCGATTCCGGGTCTGCCCAGCTGCGGCGCGAGCGCGGCGGGATCCTCCCGCGACCGCGCCGCGAGCTCCGCCGGGTCGAGCACGCCGCCGAAGCGCGCGATCATGCGGGGGACGACGTTGAACTCCGCCTCGTGCGGGGGCGTGTCGAAGAAGATGCAACGCACCTCGGCGCCGTGACCGTGCGCGATGCGAATCACGTCATTGCGCGTCGCACGCGTCACGTCGGTGTTGTCGAGGACCACGCGCGTGGCGCCGTCGCGCAGCCGCTCGTCGAGGCGCCGCACGATTGGGCGGGTCGCTCCGCGGTGACGACGCGCACTTCGCCGTCGTCTCCGCGCGCGACGGCCGAGCGCAACGCGCGCGCGACGAGACGCTCGTTGTGTCCCAGGTCGCTCGTATCGAGCCCGTACGCATGTGCGGTGTCGAGCACGGAGAACCCGGCGTCGAGCGCCGCACGCAGCGTGGCCTGCGCGCGCTCGTCGTCGCGGTCACGATCCGTCGAGAGCCGCATGCATCCGAGCGCGAGGCGCATGATCGCGCTCGGAAGTGTACCTCACCCGACCTCGTTCACGCGTCGGCGCGGGCCCGGGCGCGCCGTGCCGATGCGCCTCGCTTGCGCCGGCGCGACGCCGCAGCGCGTGCCGGTCGGGCGAGCGCACGCGGCGAGACGACCGCGGTCCCCTCGCGCTTCGACGTGCGCTTGGTGCGCTTCGGAGAGGGCGCCGCGCGACGCGCCGAGCTCCTCTTCTTCGCGCTGCCACCCTTCGCGATGTCGCGCTGCGCCTGCGTGCGGGTGCGCTTCGGGGCCGCGCGCTTCTTCGGCGGTTCGAGTTCGACGCCGGCGCCGGCCAGGGTGCTCGGCGCCTTCGGCACGCGCTTGTCGCGCTTCGCGCGCTCGACGATCTTCTTCTCGGGCATGGCAGTCACCTCTCGGCCTGCGAGAGAAGCAACCTCCAGACCAGGCGGTCGGAGGCTCCTCGCCGCTCAGAGATCGATCTGCTGTCCCAGCTCGACGACGCGGTTGGCCGGGAGCGCGAAGTACGACGTCGCCGGCCGCGCGTTGCGCGAGATGAACGCAAAGAGCCACTTCCGCCAGCGCGCCATCTTCGACGGTCCATCAGTGAGGAGCGTCTCGCGGCCGAGGTAGTAGCTCGTGCGGGCCGGATCGAGCGCGAGGTGCGTCGCCCTCAGCGCGCGCGGCACGTCGGGATGCTCCATGAAGCCGTATCTGAGCGTGACGTGCACCACGCCGTGTCCCTTGTCGACGATGGTGGTGCGCGCATCGGCCGTCACCTCCGGCACCGCGACGTTCTCGACCGTGAGAAGCACGATCTGCTGGTGCAGGGACTGACTGTGTTTGAAGTGATGGAGCAGCGCGGGCGGCGTACCGACCGCGCTCGATGCCATGAACACCGCGGTGCCTCGCACGCGGAGCGCCTTCGTCAGCTCCGGGTCGGAGAGGAACACCTCGAGCGGAAGCATGGTCGCGCGGAACTTCTCGGCAAGCTCGCGGCGGCCGCGCTTCCACGTCGTCATGACCGCGAAGATGCCGAGACCGATGGCGAGCGGGAACCAGCCGCCGTCCACGAACTTGGCGGCGTTCGCGCCGAAGAAGGCGAGGTCGAACACCAGGAAGAGACCGGCCAGGGCACCGGCCTTGAGCGGAGACCAGCCCCAGGTCCGCGTGACGACGACGTAGTAGACGACGGTGGTGATCGACATCGTGCCGGTGACCGCGATGCCGTAGGCAGCGGCGAGCGCGGTCGACGACTTGAAGAGCAGCACGCAGCCGATGCAGGCGAGCATCAACGCGGTGTTGATCTCGGGGATGTAGATCTGGCCCTCCGTCGACTTCGACGTGTGCACGATGGTGACGCGCGGGAAGAACCCGAGCTGCACCGCTTGCTGCGTGAGCGAGAACGCGCCGGAGATGAGGGCCTGCGAGGCGACGACCGTGGCGGCGGTGGCGATGGCGACGACGGGATAGAGCGCCCAGCCGGGTACCAGCGAATAGAACGGATTGCTCGACGCGGTCGGATCGTGGAGGAGCTTCGCGCCCTGACCGAAGTAGTTGAGGAGGAGCGACGGGAACACGACGGCGTACCAGCCGATGCGAATGGGCCCCCGTCCGAAGTGGCCCATGTCCGCGTAGAGCGCCTCGCCGCCGGTGACGACGAGGAACACCGAGCCGAGGACGAGGAAGCCCTTGCCGCCGTTCTCGACGAAGAAGTGGATCGCGTGGCGCGGGTCGATCGCGAAGAGGACGTCGGGGCTCGCCACGATCTGCCGCACGCCCAGCGCGGAGATGATCGCGAACCAGACGAGGGTGGTGGGGCCGAAGACCTTGCCGATGCCGCCCGTACCCCAGCGCTGGACCACGAACAGCGCGACGATGATCCCGATGGTGAGCGGGAGGACGACGGGCTTTGCGGCGGAGGTCGCCACCTCGATGCCCTCGATCGCGCTGAGAACGGAGATGGCCGGTGTTATGACTCCATCGCCGTAGAGGAGCGCCGTGCCGAAGAGCGCGAGCATCAGCAGGAAGCCCGGGCCTTCCTTGCCCTTGCGCTGCGGGACGAGCGACAGGAGCGCGAGGATGCCGCCGGCGCCGTTGTTGTCGGCGCGCATGATGAACGTCAGGTACTTCACGACGATGACCATCGTGAGCGACCAGAAGACGAGCGAGAGGACGCCGAGCACGTTCGCCGGATTGGCCGCGATGTGGTGCGGGTTCTCCGGGCTGAAGCATTCCTTGATCGCGTAGAGCGGGCTCGTGCCGATGTCGCCGAAGACGACGCCAATCGCTCCGATCATCAGGGCCCAGCGATTGGCCGCATGAGGCGCGAGCTTGGAGGGCGGCGCGGAGACCGGGCCGCTCGCCGCGGATGCGGACGCCGCCGTCACCGCGGGCGGGGCGGTGGACGCATCACCCTCGGATCGAGGATGTGGAGGGCGGGCTTCCGGGACGTTCGCGGGCATGTCGCGCGGGCCAGGCCGCGGAGTCGCCACCCTACTCCGCGAAGCCCTACCTGCAGCCCGTTTAACACGACTTTTGGGCGATTTTCATGGCCCGGCCCGGCCCGGCACAAGGTGGCGCAGCGGCACAGAGTGACATCGCGTTTGGTGCGTGATTCTCACGGTTTGTCGCCGGTCTTTCGCCACGCGTCGACGGTGCGCCATGCCTGCCGGGCGCCCCACTAGGCGGTCGAGCGGCGCTTCGCGGCGACGTCGCTCGGGACCGGCGCGCTCGCGGCCGGCACCCAGCGGAGCACCGTCGCCCAGCTCGACATCGTGATCGTGGAAGGGCTCGGCGGCGCCATCGCCTCGACGCAGGCGCTCTCCACCGGCGGCGTCGATGCGCCCATCCGCTCGGCGAGCGTGCTCACCGCATGCATGGCGTCGACGACGTAGAAGGGCAGCGTCATCGAGCGGTTCGGCGCATCGACGCCGCGACGGAGCCCCGAATCCGCGCTCTCCTTCGCGAAGGCGACCACCTCCACGGCGAGGCCCTCGTCCTCGAGGATCGCCTTCGCGGTCTCGAGGAAGCGAACGTACTCGAGGGGCGGTACCACCAGCTCGCGGCCGAGACGCAGCCTGCTGAGCGCGAGCGTGTGCCCCAGCGTGTGGAGGTTCGCGCGCCGCTGGGTGACGTTGATCCAGCCGAGGATCAAGGGCGCCCGGTGGCTCGTGAGGAGCCGGATCCGCTGCAGCGTATGGGGCCCGCCCGGGGTCGCCGCTTCGGGTGGCGTGATCTCGACGGTGTAGGCCGAGAAGATCCGGCGGAGGCCGCCCTGGAGGAACGCCATGAAGGAGTCGTCGACCTGCAGGTTCCCCGCGGCGTTGGCCGCCGTCGTCGAGCTCATTTGCGTCGCAGGTGCTGCAACGATCGAGCCCGGGTTGCGCACCTTCGACAACGCGTGAATGCCGGGCGATCGTCGCCGCGCTTGTGCATTCCGGGCCGGAGGGGCGTCCGGGTTGCGCAGCCGCGGTGCGCAACGCTGCACAATTCGTAACCCTCGGACGCCTAAATACCGACCGCGCTTGCAATCCCACGGACGACAGCTAGGGTGCCGCTCCTCACTGACGTTCTCCGCTACGACGACATGCCTCTCGACTTCGGGATCGCGGACTCGCTGCACGGCAACGACTCCTGAGAAGAGCGCGAAGATTCCTTCGTGCGACCTTCACCCAGCTCCGGCTCGTTGGACTGAAGGTTCTGTTTCTGTTTCCCGCAGCCGTGATAACGAATCGAGAAATCTCATGGGCAATCGTCTCTACGTCGGCAACCTCTCCTTCAACGCCAACACCGATACCGTTCGCGAGGCCTTCTCGGCCTTCGGCGAGATCACCGACGTTCACGTCGTCTCCGATCGCGAGACCGGCCAATCGCGAGGCTTCGGCTTCGTCACCCTCGGCACCGCCGAGGCGGCCCAGAAGGCCATCCGCGAGATGAACGGCGCGCTCCTCGACGGTCGCGCTCTCAAGGTCAACGAGGCCGAAGAGCGTCAGAACCGCGGCGGCGGTGGCGGCGGCGGCGGTGGTGGTGGTGGTGGTGGTCGCGGCGGTGGCGGCAACCGCTGGTAATCAGCGTACGCACCTGACGGATTGACGAGCCGGGCTTCGCGAGAAGGCCGGCTGCGTCTCCGTCGAAGAAGCTCCGCCTGTTCGCAGGCGGGGCTTTTTTTTGTCCGCGCAGCGCGCGGCACACGTCTTCGACGTCACGTGAGGGTCGTGGCTCGCTGGACGAGCGCCTGGCCGTAGGTCTCGATCGCGCGCAGGTGCGTCTCGCGTCCTGCCGCGTCGTCGACGCCGTGGAGCGCGCGGACGTCCAGCGTGGTGCATGCATTCGCGAGTCGCCTTGCATGCGTCACGAGCTGCATCGCGGTCTCGCCTTGCTCCGCGCGTCGGAGGGGCTCCGCCATCCATCGTTCGAGGGACGTCTCCGCTTCGCCGATGGCGATGCCTGCGGCGCGTCGCGCAGCGGCGATGCTGCGCTCGATCTCGGAGCGCTGCTCGGCCCCCTGGAGATCGAGGCTCGCCACCACGGCATCGCGATAGGCCGAGACCGCCTTCACCATGCCGTCGATGGCCTCGGGGAGGCGTGTGCGTTCCCACGACGGGAGCACCACGAGCGCCGCGACGAGCGCGATCACCCCGCCGACGACGGCGTCACCGGCGCGTGCCGCGGCCGTCCACCAGTCGCCGGGATGCCGCTCCGCGATCAGGACGAAGACCGGCGTGAGGAAGAACGTGAAGAGACGATAGCTCCGGCCGCGCGTCGCTACCGCGGCGACCGAGAGCGGGAACATCAGCGCGGCAAGGGCGAGCGGAGCATGGACGAAGATGGTGATCAGCGCAGCGACGGCGCTACCGAGGACCGTGCCGACGACGCGCTCGGCGGCGCGCGTCGAGGTCGGCCCCGGATAGGGCTGGAGCACGGCGAGCGTGGTGACCGTCACCCAGTGCGGATGGAGCGCGATGCGATGACCGATCACGGACGCCACCGAGACGGCGATCGCCACGCGGAGAGCATGGCGGAAGAACACCGACCGGAACGAGAGCGCGTCACGCACCTCGCGAGCGTCGTTGCCGAGAGCGACGATTGCCGCATGCGAAGGGCGTGAGCCGCCGCCTTCGATCTCGCCGACCACCGCGACGCCGGCGCCGACGGTTCTTGCGAACGCCAGCGCGCGCTCGCTGTCGACGGCGAGCTTCTCCACGAGCAGCGTGGCCGTGCTCGGCGGCCGCGAGCCGCGCGCGTCGGACGCGTCGGACGCGTCGGACGCTTTGGTCGCCGCCGAGTCGCGAGCGCTCGGCAAAGCGCCGCTCCGCGCGTCGCTTCGTGCGATGAGCGACCCGCGAATCGCTTCGTAGGTGGTGGCGAAGGCGCGAAGCGCGGCGGCGATGGTCGCGGGGCGCGCGTCGACCGTCATTCCTTCGAGCTCGACGGCGAGCGCGACCAGCCGTGGAAATTGCGCCTCCGCGCGGCCGAGCAGCACGCGCAGATCGCCGCCGAGCGCCGATTCTCCAGGCCTCGCCGCGCGCACCGCGAGCGCGATGGCGAGCGCATCCTCGATGGCAGCGCGGATCCGCCGGTGATGCGTGAGCGCGAGCTGCGACCAGGCCACGCCCGCTTCGTCGGTTTCGGCGCACTCGGCAACGGCGCGCGCGTAGTCGGCCATCTCCTCGAACACGATGGCGATCGCCTTGCTGACGGGGCGATGGGCGCTCACGGGCCACACCAGCGACGACAGCAACGTTGCCCACAGCGCGCCGGCCGCAAACGCGAGCGCATCGATGCCGTACGACGCGCTGCCGGCCTTCGAGGTCCCCACTGCGGCGATGATCACGGTCATGGTACCGACCGTCGCCGCGGCCGGGCCGAGGGCGCGCGCGAGCGTCCCGGCAAAGGCAACGAGGGCGAGCAGGACCGTCGCCAGCCAGACCGACGAACCGCAGCATTCCGACAGCGGAACCATCAGCGCACCGACCATCGTGAAGGTGCCGAGGGCCTTCGCACGCGTCGTGCGCAGCCCGCCCGGATCGGCGAGCGTGCCCAGCCAGCCGCCGAGCGCCATCCACGCCAGCTCCGCGCGCCCGAGCGCGGCCGCGAGGAAGAACGGAATGAGCGTCGCCACAGCGGCTCGGACGCCGTTCGCGATCGCCGGAGTCAGCCGTTCATAGATGATGCGTCGCTCCATGAGGAACCGGGCACGGAAAGCGTAGGGCATCGTCGCGACGCTCGTCCCTCGAAGAAAGCGCGGGTCTTCGTGACCCGAAACGGCCTCCTCGTCCCACTGAGACGACGAGCGTCGAAGTGTGCCCGCGATGATCATCGAGCTGCACCCGGAGGAGCTCCTCGACCGCGAGGCGTCCGGCATGCTCACGCCTGGCGAGCGGGCGGTGCTCGCTGCGCACGTCGCTGGGTGCGCTGCCTGCGCGTGCGAGCGACGGCTCCGCGTAGCGTTCGCCGACGCCCTCCGCGAGCCGCTGGCGCCGTCTCCGCCAATCCCGTCTCCGCCAATGACGATGCCTCCTCTCCCACCGCCCGTCGCGCGGCGCACGTCAGCGGCGCCTGTCGCGACGGGCCCGGCGCTCGGGCGTGCCCGTCCGCTGCGCGCGGCGCTCGGGTGGCTGGCGGCGGTCGCGGTCTTCGCTGCGAGCGCCGCGACGGCGCGGGAGCTCGAGACGTCGGCGCTGGCACCGTCCGCCGTGCACACGAAGCGTGAAGCTCTCGCGCACACCGTCGAGCGCATGGGCGTGTCGGCCGCGAGGCTCGCCACGCGACGTGCCGCGCCGCTGGCCGCGGCGACCGCGACCGCGCACCCGCCGGCACCGAGCGCCGAGTCGCTCTTCGAGGAGGCGAATCGTGCGCGCATTCGCAGGGACTACGACGCCGCCGTCGTCGCCTATCTCCGCCTGCAAGATCGCTATCCGACCAGCAGAGAGGCACGCGTCTCGTTCGTGACGATGGGTCGGATGCAGCTCGATCGCGCGGACGCGGCCGGCGCGATCCTCAGCTTCGAGCGCTACGAGCGATCGGGCGACGTCGAGCTCGCGGATCTCGCGATGGCCGGTCGCGCGCTCGCCCTCGACGACGTCGGGTCGGACGTCGCGCCCGCCGTCTGGCTGGCGCTGCTCGCCGCGCATCCGGATTCGCCCTACGCGAGCCACGCGCGGCTGCGAGCCCGCGCTGCCCGAAGCTCGCGATGAGCGCGTCGGTGGTCCTGCCGACGCCGTCGATTGACCTCAGCCGGCCGCCAATCGCCGGAAAAATGCCGCTCGTGGAGAGAACCCCGGCCTTGCGCGGATCTTGCGAGGGTACGTTTGCTACACTCGGGGGAGCGGAGGATCTGACGCATGGCATGGTTCCGTACGCGGGTGAGCGCGGCTGCAGGTTTGTCGTTCATTCTCGCGGTTACAGCGGGGTGCGGTAGCAGCGCGACCGCCCCGAAGAGCGGAGGAGCCGGTGGCTCCTCCGAGTCCAATGACAAGGGGCCCGCCGAGGTCGGCAAGGGCGCGCCGGATCTTTCGATCCAGACCGTCAACGGCAAGGGGCAGATCACGCGCGATTCGCTCTCCGGCAAGGTCGCGATCGTGGACTTCTGGGCCACGTGGTGTGGACCCTGCAAACAATCGTTCCCGAAGCTCGAGGAGCTCGCCAAGCAGAATCAGGGCAAGGTCCAGGTCGTCGGCATCTCCGTCGACGACAAGGCAGACGGCGTCGCGGACTTCGCCAAGTCGAACGGCGCGACCTTCGCCATCGGATGGGACGACGGCCACGCCATCGCCAACCGCTGGAAGGTCGACTCGATGCCGACCACGTACATCCTCGATGGCAGCGGCACGGTCCGCTACATCCACGCCGGCTATCACGACGGCGAGGCCGACGTGATCGCGAAGGAGCTCGCCACGCTCGCCGCCGAGCCGCCCTCGGAGCGCAAGGCGAAGACCGATGTCGCGTCGGCGTCGGGGTCATCGGACTCCGCCGATACGTCGTCATCCGCCAAGGATCCGCCCAAGGATCCCCCGAAGGATCCGCCGGCCGGAGCCGCGGCGGGGGGCGATGACACCTCCGACAAGACCGACGAGACGCCGGCACCGAAGAAGAAGCCGGGCAAGAAGAAGGCGCCCGCAAAGAAGCCCGCGACCAAGCCGGCGACGAAGAAGAAGCCCGCCGCGCCGACTCAGTAGAGCGCGGGGCGGGCGACGAGCAGCGCCGTCCCGCCGACGTACGCGACGACGTCGACGCACGCGATGCACGAGCCTCCGAGGACGCTCGAGACCCGGCGGATCTCGACGCCGTCGCGGCCGAGATGCGTCGCGGCGCTGCGGAGGACGTCCTCGACGTTGTCGTCGGTGGCGCTCGCGAGGTCGCGGGGGAGGGGGACGTTGCCGACGACTGTGATGGTGTACATGGGAAATCGCGTCCGGAAAGCGGACGTAAGTAGCGCCGACCCGGCCTCCGCGCTAGCCCACCCGGCGATGATGGCGGGCGGCGACGACGGGACCGACAAGGCAGCGCGCACCCTCGCGCGAAGGCCGACCATCCGCCCGCGCGCGGTCACGCCGCCGCGCACGACGCTGGCGCGTACGACGACGCCGGCGCCGACGTGGAAGCTTCCCCCCGTGCGCCTGCCGTCACCGCGGGTGAGCGCGACCGAAGCGGCACGCGCCGCGGCGCGGCCGGTGCTGCTGCTGGTCGCCGACGCGAGCGACCATTTCGAGGTCGCGCGCCTGCATGACGACCGCGCGAGCGGCGCGCTCCGTCCGGCGTGGCGAGCGCCTCGCACGACGGCGCTCGCGGCGGCGACGATGATGGTGCTCCTGGCGGCGGCGGTCGTCGTCGGGGTGTCGGCGTCGGGTCGTCCCACCGCGCAGGTTCGGGCGAGCGCTTCGTCCAGCGCGTTGTCGAGCGCGCTGCCCGCCCGCATCGCGACGGCGGCGGCGAGGGCGGAGCAGCCGGCCGCTCCGCAGATTCCCGTGTTCGACGTGAAGAGCCTGCCGCCCGCACCGCGCCGCAAGTAGCCAGCGCGCGCGCTCCGTCTCGCTCGCTCACCACGTATCGACGAAGCGTCGGCGCTCACCACGCGCGGAGTGGGGTGGGGCCGAGCGGAGGCCGCGCACCAGCCACGCGCGCGTGTCCGCCGGATCGATCACCGCGTCGATCTCGAGGAGCGCCGCCATGTTGATGGCCTTGCCGCGCTCGTACGCCATCGCCACCATGCCCTGGAACATCTCCTCGCGCGCCGCGGGAGCGGTGACCGCTTCGAGCTGCTTCTTCATGCCGAGGCGGACCGCGCCTTCGAGGTTCATTCCCCCGAACTCGCCGGTGGGCCACGAGACGGTGAAGAACGAGGCGTGGAAGTGGCCGCCGGCCATCGCCTGCGCGCCGAGCCCATAGCCTTTCCGCAAGACCACCGTGAACAGCGGCACCGACAGGCTCGCGGCCGCGACGAACATGCGAGACACGTGGCGCACCGTCGCTGTCGTCTCCGCTGGCGGGCCGACCATGAAGCCCGGCGTATCGCACAGCGAGATCAGCGGCAGCCCGAACGCATCGCAGAGCTGGAAGAAGCGCGCAGCCTTGTCGGCGGCGTCCGAATCGACCGCGCCGCCGAGATGATACGGATCGTTGGCGATCACGCCGACGGGCCGACCCTCGATGCGCGCCAGCGTCGTCACGATGCTCCGCCCGAAAGACGGTCGCAGCTCGAGCGTCGAGCCCTCGTCGACGATGGTCTCGAGGATAGGCCTGATCTTGTAGGCGCGACGCCTTCGCTCCGGCAGCGCAGTGCGCAGCGTCGTCTGGTCGCCGACCGTCCACGGCGCCGTGTTGCCCTGGAAGAACGCGAGGTACTTCTTCGCCACGAGGACAGCCTCCGCCTCGTCGCGAACGCGGATGTCGACGACGCCGTTCTTCGTCTGCACCGCGATGGGCCCGACCTCTTCGGGCTTGAAGGTGCCGAGGCCACCGCCCTCGATCATCGCCGGACCGCCCATACCGATGGTGCTGTCCTCGGTCGCGATGATCACGTCGCAGCAGCCGAGCAACGCCGCGTTCCCCGCGAAGCAGCGCCCGGACGCGATCCCCACCGTGGGGACGAGGCCGGAGAGCGCGGCGAAGCCGAGGAAGCTCGGCGTGTCGAGGCCGGCGACGGTGGGCACGTCGATGTCGTTGGGGCGCCCGCCTCCGCCTTCCGCGAAGAGCACCACCGGCACCCGCCACTGCGCGGCGAGCGCGAGCATCCGATCGAGCTTCTTGTGGCTCATCCAGCCTTGGGTGCCGGCGAAGACCGTGTAGTCGTAGGCGAGCACCATCGTCCGGGCATGCGCGTCATCGAAGGCGCCGCGATTCACGGTTCCGACGCCGCATACGATGCCGTCCGCCGGGGAGAGGCGCACGAGCTCATCGATGGAGTGTCGCTGCCGCTGTGCGGCGAGCGCGAGCGCGCCGTATTCGACGAAGCTGCCTTCGTCGACGAGGTCCTCGATGTTCTCGCGCGCCGTGCGCTGGCCGGTCTTCCGCCGTCGCGCGACCGCTTCGGGACGTTGGGCGTCGGTGGTGGCGCCCATGCGCTCGCGGAGCTCGGTGAGCTCGGGACGCGGGAGGGTCGGGTCGGCGCTGCGTGGATCCACCGCTGATCTGGGGCTTTCGTCGCTCATGAGCCGAGGAGACTAGCGTCCATCGACAGCGCGAGCTGGGGCTGCTCGAACGCGGCGGTTGCCGGGGCCCCGCGAAGCGGTACCGTTCTCCTCAGATGTCTGATCTCTTCGCCTTTCGGTCGGCCGCGCTCTCCCTCCTCGGCCTCTCGCTCGTGGTCGCCGCGTGCAGCAGCAGCGGCAGCGGCAGCAGCACACCGGCGGCTCCGAAGACGCCAGCGCCGCCGACGGTGTCGCTCACGTTCCCGACCATCGCGGTCGCCGCGGGCGAGGAGAAGACGCAGTGCGTGGTGGCGCGGCTCAACAATCCGACGCCGATCCACGTCGGCGCCGTGCACAACGTGCTCGGCGAGACGTCGCACCATATGATCGTCTATCGCGTGAACGACACGGTCGAGCAGCTGACGCCCTTCTCGTGCCAGCCGTTCACCGACACGCTCGATCCCGCCAAGGGCTCGACGATCATGGTCACCCAGAAGAAGGACGACCTCCTCCAGCTGCCGGCCGGCGTCGCGTATTCGCTCGAGGCCAATCAGATGATTCGCCTCGAGATGCACTACATCAACGCGTCTGCGAGCGCGAAGACGGTGATGGCCACCAGCACCATGATCCCGATCTCCGACGACGATTTCCACGACGAGGCCGGTTTTCTCTTCATCGGTAATCCCGATATCCGGATACCGCCGAAGTCGGCATTCACCCTCGGACCCACGTTCTTCCAGATCCCGCAGGGCCTGTCGGGCGTGAAGTTCTTCGCGATGAC
>JAYTZB010000410.1:0-4325 GCA_043742085.1 Polyangiaceae bacterium | reverse complement strand
GCCGGTAGGCCCGGCGCTTCGTGTAGAGCTCCTTCAGCTTGGTGACCGCCTCCCGGTCCTCGGGGTCGGCTTCCCGCAGCTTCTCGAAGGCCTCGACCGCGTTCTGCACGTTGGAGAACTGATCGAGCCAGCGCCGGGCGATGGCGCGGTAGAGCTCGGCCTTCGCGCCGGCGTTCGGCTCGAGCTCGGCGAGCCGCATCTGCGTGGTGAGGAGATCGCGCCAGCGTCCGAGCGTCTCGTAGACGCGCGCGAGCTCGCGCACGGCATCGGCGTCGGTGCCGTCGAGCGCGATGATCTGCGAGAGCACGGTGACCAGCGCGGAGTCGCTCTTGATGTTCTCGCGGTAGATCTGGGCGATGTCGCGCAGCACGGGCAGCCGCGCCGCGGCGTCGTCGGGCGCGATGCGCTCGAGCTCGGTGCGCAGGAGATCGGCGAGGTGGTTGAACGCGCCCGTGGATCGATAGAGGCGCTTCAGCGCGTCACGCGCGGCGACGTTCGTGGGCTCGGAGCGGAGCAGCGTGCGCCACTGCTCGATGGCCTTCTGGGCGTTGGCGCCGTCCTCGGCGAGGCCGGCGATCTCGGCGGCGAGCTGCCCGCGCTCGGGCGCGTCGGGCATCGCACGCTGCGCATCGGACAGGATCTGCACGAGCCTCGCCTGCTCGGAGCGCTTCGGGCACCACTCGCGGAAGAACGCGAGCATCCCCGGATGCGCGGGCTCGGCCTTGCGGAGCTTCTCGAAGTACGGCTCGGCCGCCTCGGGCTTCTCGCGCATCCTCCAGTTCACCATGGCGATCTGGAGCATCACGCCCACCTCCTGGCCCTGGCGGACGCCTCCCGCCGCGAGCTGTCCCTCGTAGAGAGAGACGAGGTGGTCCCACATCCCCGCGTCGGTGAAGTGATGGACGAGCGCGCTCGTCGCCTCCGGCTGACCGGGGGAGAGATCGAGGACGCGCTCGTAGACGCCGATGGCGCGCTCTTGCGAGCCGATCTTCTTCTTGAAGACGCGCGCGAGGCGGATGAGCGCGGCGAGCTTCTCGTCCTTCGCCGTCGACTCGGTCGCGAACGACTCGAGCGCGGTCGCGAGATCCTCCCAGCGCTCCTCGGCGCGGAGCACGCGCTCCTGGAGGAGCACGGCGCGGCGATTCTTGGGATCGAGGGTAAGGGCCTCCTTGAGGAGCCCGAGGATCTTCTCGACGAGATCGCGCCGTGCCTTCGAGGGCGCGCGATCGCTGCGCTCGGACGTGGCGGAGGCGTTGACATCCGGCGAGCTCCCCTCGCCTTCCCTGCCCTCTCCGGCCTTGGCGGCAGACTTCTGCTTCTTGCTCTTCTTGCCGCCGCGGACGCTCTTGGCCTCGCGCGAGCTCTCGGCGGCGACGTCGCGCCCGGACTCGGCCTGCTCCTTGGCCTCCTTCGCTTCCTTCGCCGCGAGCTCGGGACGCGCATAACGGTAGGCGATCTCGGCCGCGCTCACGAGGAGCGAGCTCTTGAACGACGCATCGCCGGCTGACTTTGCCTCGGTAAAGTAGCGCTGCGCGAGATCCTTCCACTTCGCGCGCTTCGCCTCGCTCCGCTCGATCGCTTCCTCCGCGGTGACGTCGTTGGGGCGCAACGTGAGGAGCCGTCGGTAGGCGGCGATGGCGCCGGCATCGTCGTGGAGGATGTCGTCGCGAATGCTCGCGAGCTCGGCGACGAGCTCTGCTTCGCGCTCGCCGCCGCTCCGCTTGGCGAGCGCGGCCTCGATGGCGAGCAGCTGCGCGACCGCCTCGTACTCGCGACGCATCTCGTGCGCCTGCCGCGCTGCCTCGAGGAGCTGTGCGAGCTCGTCGACGCCGAGCTCGCCGGTTTCGACGGTGCCGTCGTCGCCGGTCGAGGGCGCATAGCCGAGCGCGGCGCGAAGGTCGCTCCAGGCCTGATCGTTGTCGGGCTCGTCCTGGAGGACGCCGAGGGCGGTGCGGATCGTATTCGCGGTCATCGGGGGATGGCCGCTCTCCCGCAATGTGCCTGAATGATTCAGGAAAGTGTGCAGAACAGAGAACGGCGCAGCGATGTTACGGCAGCGATGCCTCGGCTTTCAAGCCAGCACGGCCGCCACGGACAAAAAGGGGGTTCCAGCGGGTCAAGTTGCGAAAACCGCCGCGTTTTGTGGCACGCTCGCCGCCCTCGCCCGTGTCGTCCTCGCGCAAGTCGGTCGTGCTCAGTCTCCGGAATGCGTACGAGGCGCTGGCCGTCTCCGTGCCGACCATCGTGGCCGGCGTGCGCGGCCGGCTCTCCACGCGCGAGTCCGACGAGCGTCTCGAGCGCTTCGCCGCCAACGTGATGCGGAACTCCGAGATCGCGGTGAGCGTCCGCGGCCGCGAGAACCTCGCCGGCGGCCAGTCTTCGCGCGGCGGGCTCGACGCCGGAACGCGCGCCTACGTCGTGATGAGCAATCACCAGTCTCACTACGACGTGCCGGTCCTCTACTACGTGCTGGGCGGACGCCTGCGCATGGTGGCGAAGAAGGAGCTCTTTTCGCTGCCGGTCTTCGGGCGCGCCATTCGCGACGCGGGGATGATCGAGGTCGAGCGCGGCAATCACCAGCGAGCCATCGCCAGCCTCGCCACCGCCAAGGCGCAGCTCGCGGCCGGCACGCACATCTGGATCGCGCCCGAAGGAACGCGGAGCGAGACCGGCGAGCTGCTGCCCTTCAAGAAGGGCGGCTTCGTCCTCGCGCTCGACATGGAGGCGCCCATCCTCCCCATCACCATCAAGGGCACGCGCGACGTGCTTCCCTCGCACGGGATGTTCTCGCGGAAGGGCGTCGAGGTCCACGTCACCATCCATCCCCCCATCGAGACTTCGCCCTTCCTCGCCCGCGCGCGAGCCGGTACGACGACGGACGTGAAGGCAGCGCGTGACGCGCTCATGAACGAGGTGCGCCTCGCCATCGCGAGCGCGCTCTAGATGCAGCAGCAGCATGCCTAGTGATTCGATGAAGCCGGCCGGCTCGGGCCTCCACATCGTGGTGAACGCGAACGCCAAGCGCGGCGGGCGGCGTATCGCCGTGCAGATCGCGCGCGCGCTCCCCGGCGCGAGCGTTCGCCTCACGCGCAGCATCCAGGAGGTCGAGGGCTGGCTGCGCACGCTGCTCTCGACGTCGAAGCCGCGCTGCATCATGTCGGCGGGCGGCGACGGCTCCGCGGTCGCGCTGCTCAACGCGCTCGATCGGGTCATCCCGAAGGGCGATCCCTTGCCTCCCGTGGGCGCGCTGCCGCTCGGTACCGGCAACGCGTGGGCGCACGCGCTCGGGGCGCGCAAGCTCGATACGTGCATCCGCGCGCTGCAGCGCCACGACGGACCGGTGCCCACCAAGCGCTACGGGCTCTTCGCGTGCGACGGCGTGCTCACCTTCTTCGGCGGCTGCGGATGGGACGCGCAGATCCTCGACGACTATCGCCTCCAGCTCGCGGCCTCGCCGTCCAACGCCATCTCGAAGAGCGCGTGGGGCTACCTCACGGCGATGCTGATGCGCACGGTGCCGAAGTCGGTCCTCTACGGCCGGCCGCACGTGATCATCGAGAACCTCGGGAGCGACGTGTACCAGATCACGCCGGACCGAAAGCTCGTGCGTCTCGCCGGCGTGGGGCGCGGCGCGATCCTCTACGAGGGCATGGCGAGCTCGGCGGGCGCGGCCACCTGCCCCGAGTTCGGCTACGGCTTCCGCGCGTACCCGCACGCGGAGCGGCTGCTCGGGTTCATGAACGTGCGCGTGTACGACCTCGGCACGGCGAGCGCGGTGATGGACATCCCGAAGCTGTGGAAGGGCCAGCATCCGCTGCGCGGCATGACCGATTGGTTCGCGACGGAGGTGCGCATGACCTTCTCGCGCCCCACGCCGCTGCAGATCGGCGGCGAGGCCATCGGCTCCCGGCTCACCGTCGAGTACCGCGCCTCCGACCGCTTCGTCGACGCGCTCGACTGGCGAATGCTCGGCTAGAGAGAGCGCCGTCAGAGCCGCGCGTCGGCGATCGGCGACCGCGACGAAGCGGTCGAGGTCGTACGGATCGTGCGGGTCGTTCGGCTTGTCCATCCGTGTTTCAGTCTGACCCAGCGTCGGCCCCCGTGCCCGTGCACAGCTCGGAGAAGGTCGGGCACGAGGAGCTCTCGCTCCACGATTTGCTGGTCTTGCTGCACGCCCACGTGCCCTTCTCCACCTCGCATCTCAGCGCCGCCTGCGTGGCAGCCTCGCACGAGCCCTTCGCGACACCACAGAAGAAGAAGCGGTCGCACGTGGTCGAACCGCATGCGAGGCCCGCTCCCTTCGCGCACCACGCATCGCATTCGCT
>JAYTZB010000409.1:0-8169 GCA_043742085.1 Polyangiaceae bacterium | reverse complement strand
TTCGGCCTCGTCATCGGCCTCAGCTTCCGCAAGGTCGCGAGAGACGGAGAGTCGCTCGCGGCGCTCTCACCCGACCCTCCGCCGGAGCCCGCCGACCTCGAGCCTTCGGCGCAGGCTGCTCTCAAGGGAGCGGAGGCACGCGCGATCCCCACCCTCGACGGCATGCGCGGCCTCGCCGTGCTCCTCGTCCTCATGTTCCACTTCGCGTGGACCTTCCCCGGTGACGACCCGGCCACGGCGGTCGACTTCATCGACAAGATCGCGGTGCGCATCCACGCGTTCATGTGGTCCGGCTGGATCGGCGTCGATCTCTTCTTCGTGCTGTCCGGCTACCTCATCACGCGCGGCCTCGTGGCGCCGTCGAAGAGGGCGACGGGCTCGCGCCTCAAGATGTTCTGGATGCGCCGCGTCCTCCGCATCTTCCCGCTCTACTACGCGTTCATCATCGTCGGCACCATCGTGGCGCTCGCGGTGGAGGGCACGTCGGCATGGATCCCGGGCGCGTCGTACTGGGTCTACATGCAGAACTACTCGCTCGCCTTCGACGACGAGGTGCTGCGCTGGACGGCGCACTTCTGGTCGCTCGCCATCGAGGAGCAGTTTTACTTCGTCTGGCCGATCGTCGCGATCATGGTCTCGCGCAAGCGCCTGGTGCTCACCATCCTCTTGCTGATCCCCGCGGTGGTGTTGCTCCGTGCGTTCATGGTCTTCAAGGGCGCGCAGATCCCGGTTTTCCAGCAGTGGTTCCACGGCACCGAGGGCATCGCGAAGTTCGTCTACCGCGCCACGTTCACGCGCGCGGACGGCCTGCTGAGCGGCGCGTTCGTCGCCGTCACGCAGCGCGAGGTCACGCATCCGGTGTCGGTCGCGTGGCGCCGGCTGCGCTTCCCGATCCTCGTCTCGACGGCGCTCGCGCTGTGCGGTCTCTACGTGCTCGCGAACGGCCTCAACGACTACGACCGCCGCATCATGGCGGTCGGCTACGTGATCCTCGCGGTCTTCTTCGCGAGCGCCATCTCGATGTGCGCGGACGACCTGATCAGCGACCGCGTTCGTCGCTTCCTGTCGTGGAGGCCGCTCGTGGCCTGCGGCAAGGTCAGCTACGGCATGTACATCTTCCACTGGGTGCTCGTGATCTGGCTCGTGCCGCGCATCACCAAGATGCAGATGACCATGGACACCACCACCAAGATGCTCCTCAACACCGCGGTCATCGTCGGCGGCATCGCCGTCACCTATGCCTTCGCCGAGGTCAGCTTCCGCTACTTCGAGGCGAAGTTCCTGAAGCTGAAGAGCCGCTTCCATGACTAGCCTCACCAAGCGGGTGCTGCTGCTCGGCGCCGACTACTACGGCACTCTCGCTGCGGCGCGCTGTTACGGCCGCCACGGCATCGAGGTCGTCATGGCCGACGAGAGCCGCAAGGGACGCGCGCTCTTCTCGAAGCACGTCACCGAGAAGCTCGTGCATCCGCCGCTCGCCGAGCCGCAGGCGCTCGTCGACTGGCTCGTCGCCTGGGGTGAGCAGCATCCCGGTACGTTGCTCTATCCCCCGAACGATCACCTGTCATGGCTCTTCGCGGCCCAGCGCGATCGCCTGTCGAAGGCGTTCGTCATGTACTCGCCCACCGAGGAGTCGGTCATCACGCTCCTCGACAAGAAGCGCCTCCACGACGCGTGCGAGCACCCCGACGTCGGCATCGAGGTGCCCGAGACGCATGCCCTCGGCGCGTCCGGAGCCGACAACCCGCTCGCCGATCGCCTGCGCTACCCCGTGCTGCTCAAGCCGCGCACGCAG
Source organism: Polyangiaceae bacterium (assembly GCA_043742085.1). Classification (GTDB taxonomy): domain Bacteria; phylum Myxococcota_A; class Polyangia; order Polyangiales; family Polyangiaceae; genus Labilithrix. The sequence continues at coordinate 6,374 of JAYTZB010000409.1, read as the reverse complement.
GTGTTCCTCGAGAGCGGCATCAAGGGCTTCATCGTCCAGGACAAGGCGCAGCTCGCGTCCGAGCTCGCGCGCTTCCGTTCGCTCGTCGCGTTCAACCGCGTCCTCACCGATCGTCATCCCGACATCGGCGAGCCGATGGTGCAGGAGTACCTGACCGCCGCCGAGACCAGCATCTTCAGCGTGTCCGGGTTCGTCTCGGAGGACGGCGCGATCGTCGCGCGCGCCGCGATGAAGGTGCTGCAACGACCGCGCAAGGTCGGCATCGGCCTCTGCTTCGAGGGACGCGCCATCGAGCCGGTGCTCGTCGAGAAGCTCTCGAAGCTGTGCAAGAAGATCGGCTACCACGGCACCTTCGAGTCGGAGTTCATCGTCGACGGTGATCGCCGCCTGCTCATCGACTTCAACCCGCGCTTCTACAGCCAGATGGGCTTCGACATCGCACGCGGCGTTCCGCTGCCGATGATGGTCTGGCACGCGGCGCGCGGCGAGAAGGAGGAGCTCGACGAGTCGCTGGCAAAGGCGCGGGCCTGGAAGGCGACCGGCAGCGAGGTCTACTGTCACAAGACGATGCTCGACCTCGTGCTCACGCTCCAGGGGATGTCGGGGCAGATGTCGAAGGACGACGTCCGCCACTGGCGCCGCTGGTACGCCGACCATCGTGCGACGGCCACCGATGCCGTACGTGACCCCGAAGACCGCATGCCCGCGGTGATCGACGCGGCGTCCTGGGTGCAGCACTTCGCGAAGCATCCGCGTAGCTTCGTCCGCGACTTCGTCCTGAACCGCTGAGAACCGCTGGGAACCCGAAAAAATCGATGGATCGTCACGACGAGAAGCAGGGCCCCGGGGGTGACGAGGGGACGCTGCGCGTCAGCGTCGTCATCGCCACGTACAACCGCCAGGAGCTCCTGCGCCGCCTCCTCGAGCAGCTCGACGAGCAGACCATCGGAACCTCGCACTACGAGGTCATCGCGGTCGACGACGGCTCGAAGGAGGACACGCGGGAGAAGCTCGCGGGGCTGAAGACCACGTACAGCCTTCGCATCGAGCGTCAGGAGAACGCGGGCGCTGCCGCGGCTCGGCAGCGCGGCGTCGATCTCGCGACCGGCACCGTCATCGTCATCGTCGACGACGACATGCAGGTGAAGCGCGATTTTCTCGAGAAGCACCTCGCGAAGCACACCACCGATCGCACGGTGGTGCTGGGGCGCCTCCGCCCCGACGCGAAGCTCTCGGACATGCCGCTCTTCGAGCGCTACTACGCGCGCGTTCTCGCGTTCAAGGCCGAGGCCTTCGCCGCCGGCAAGGCGCAAGTCCGCGGTCACGACGTCTACACCGGCAACGTCTCGTTCCCGCGGAAGCTGTTCCTCGAGGCCGGCGGCTTCGACAGGCAGTTCCGCGCGCTCGAGGACGAGGAGCTCGGGATCCGCCTCGAGAAGGCCGGCGCGACCTTCGCGTTCGCCAACGAGGCGGAGAGCGTGCACGGCTCCGACTGGACCTCGATGAAGGCGTGGATGAACCGCGCCCATCGCGACGGCGTCTACCAGGCGAAGGTCTCGCGCAAGCATCCCGATCATGCGGAGGCGAGCCCGTGGCGGCACCTCCCCAACCTCAATCCCGTGTCGCGGCCCTTCATGGCGCTCAGCCTCGCGGCGCCCGCTGCGACGAGCCTGATCGCCGGCGCCGCCATTCGGACCGCGTCGCTGTTCGACAAGGTCGGCCTCGAGCCGGTGGCGATCGCCGGCGCGACGTTCGTGTACGGCATCCAGTACTACCGCGGCGTTCGTCAGGAGACGGGCGGCGTGGGCGACGTCGTGCGCGAGTATCGCGAGTTCAAGCGCGGCGTCGCGCTCCTCCGCAGCGGCGAGCGCGGCGACGCGTCGGCGTGGCGGACGCTCACCGAAGGGATCCGCGAGGATCACCGGATGATCCGGTTCTACGCGGAGAAGTACGACGGGCGGGAGCAAGAGGGAGAGCCGGGCACGGGGACGGCCACGGCCACGGCCACGTTGAGCATCGCCGGCGACGCCGTGAAGAAGATCGGGTTCCAGCTCATGATCGCGTACCGCGTCATGAGGTTCTTCCGACAGGCCGGGCTGGGGTTGGGCGCGCAGTTCATGTCGCGCTCCATCCGTCATGCGTTCGCGTCGGACATCCACTGGGACGCCGAGCTCGAACCGGGGATCGTGATCGTGCACGGCTTCGGGCTGGCCATCAGCTACGCCGCCAAAGTGCGTGCAGGATGCATCTTGTTTCAGAACGTCACCCTGGGGTACGGCAACGACCCGACGACCAAGGAGCCCGGCGCGCCGCTGCTCGAACGGAACGTCCACGTCGGCATCGGCGCCACGCTCTATGGGCCCATCGTGGTCGGCGAGGGCACGAAAATCATGGCTGGTTGCGTGCTGAGCAAGAGCGTGCCCGCCCGCTCGATCGTCGAGGCCCCCGTGCCGCAGGTGGGCTCCCGCGCTCCCGTGGCCCCTCGCCCCCCCCGTCCCGGGAACCGTGTATGATGGCCTCGATATGAACCTCGGTCGCTTCATGCACACTGCACAGACCGCCGCGATTGCCGGCATCTCCCTCGCTCTCGCTGTCTCTCTCGGGGCATGCGGCGCGACCGGGCCTTACGTCTGGGCCGACAGCCTGCCGGCTTCGGCCGCGGGCGGCGGAGACGTCCTCATCGCCGACGGCGACACGCTCAACGTCCGCGTCTTCAACCAGGAGCCGCTCTCGACGAAGGAGCGCGTTCGCAACGACGGCCGCATCTCCATCCCGGTGATCGGCGAGATCGTCGCGCGCGGAAAGCGCCCGGCGCAGCTCGCGGCCGAGATCCAGGACCGCCTGAAGGACATCGTGAAGGTGCCCTCGGTCATCGTGACCTTCGAGGCCGGCACCGAGCTCAAGGTCTCGGTCGTGGGCGAGGTGCGCAACTCCGGCATCTTCCCGATGGAGCCGGGCTCCAACGTCCTCACCGCGCTCGCGGCCGCCGGCGGTCTCAACGACTACGCCGACAGCGACAAGGTCTTCGTGGTGCGGAAGTCGCTGCCGCAGCGCGTTCGCTTCCGCTACACCGACCTCCGCTCGCAGGACCCGAAGAGCATCGCCTTCACGCTGCAAGCCGGCGACATCGTCGTCGTCGAGTAAGCGCCGCATGCCTCGGAGCGGCCCTCGTGCGCTCGGCGTAGCCGGCGCGGTCATGCTGGTCGTCGCTGCGTGCAGCGATGACGAGTCGAGCCCTGTCACCGGCCCGCTGACCGACGGTGGTGCAGCCACGGATGACGGCGGCGGCATGGTCATGCCCGTTGACGACACCGGCGTGCCGCCCGATCGCGGTGCGACGTGCGGTGTCGCGGGCGCGGCGCCCGGCTTGTCGACCCAGAGCATCATGTCGGGCGGATCGAAGCGGACGTACCAGCTCTTCTTGCCGCCCACGTACGACGGTCACAAGTCGTTCCCGCTGGTCTTCGTCTTCCACGGCGACGGCGGCACTGGCGCGAACATCCGCGGCGCGTTCGGCCTCGAGGCCGCGTCGGCGGGCGGCGCGGTGCTCGTGTATCCCGACGGTGAAGGCACGACCTGGCAGATCGATGGCGCGGCTGGCGTGACGAAGGACGTCGCGTTCATCGACGACCTCGCGGCCGACCTCGTGAAGACGCACTGCGGTGTTGCGAGCCGCATCTTCGCGGTCGGCTTCTCGAAGGGGGCGTACTTCGTCGATCAGTACGCGTGCTTGGGCAAGACCAAGCTAGCCGGCGTGGTCGCGCACAGCGGAGGCGGCCCGTTCGGCGTCGCCGGCCTCGCCACCAAGTACGACAACAACGGCAACCTGGCGTGCCCCGGTCCGTCCATCCCGGCGATGCAGATCATCGGCGGCAACGACGACGTCCCGGAAGCACAGAAGGCGCGCGACTACTGGCAGCGCGTCAACGGCTGCAAGACGACGTCGGCGGCGGCCGCGCCCGCGCCGTGTGTGACGTACGACGGCTGCATGGCGGGGCTCCCCGAGATCTACTGCGAGGTGCCCGGCCTCGGTCACCAGATCTGGACGAGCGCCCCGCAAGCCGTGTGGAGCTTCGTCACCGCGCACTGAGAGTGCGCGTGTGGGGTGGGCGCGCGCGGCGGTCGGTCAGAGGCCGTACTTCGTGTCGAGGTACGTCTGGAGCATCAGGATATCTGCGGGGTCGATGGTTACACCGGCGACGGCGACGATCTCGCCGATGTCAGCCTTTACGTATCCGCTCGAAACGGCCCTACCGATCAGCACGTCGCGACCCGGCGCGTCGGTACCCGCTATGCCGGTCTCCACGCCGCTCGAAGTCGTGCCCTTGTCGAGTTGGATGGAAAGCGTGCTCGTTGGCGCGTCCCAAGCAGCGCGGAGTCGATGGGGAACGCCTTCGGCGAATGGAGCAAGGACGTACGTGTCTCTGATGTGGTTTGACCCGAGGTCGACCCGCACGAAGGGCTTGTAAGTGCTCGGATTGATCTGATTCGAGCCCATCCAAACCGCGATTCCGGTTGAAAGCGCATCGCTCGTCAACTTCCAGAAAATAGGAGCGAGCCCGCCTCGATACGCCGAAAGACGGCTTCGATGACGAAGCTCTGCGTCCAGCGTAACGACGCCTTGTCGGCGATGGTCATGAACGTCGCCGCGCCGTCGAAGTGAAGCGCGTGATGCGTGTTGAGTCCGCTTGCTCCGGTGAGGAGTACCGGCTTCTGCCCATCCGCCACCGTCGTCGCGTCGTTGCCCGCTCCCGATTTGTCGGTCCACGTGGCCACGCGGCCGTTCACGTCGGCGACCGCGTTATCGCCGTCGAGCCACAGCGCGACGCCCGCGATCCGCGCAGGAGTCCACGGGCCCGCTGCATCGACCGCGGAGGAGGAGTCCACTCCACCGCCGCTGTCACCGTCGTTGCCTGGCCCACCGACGGGGGGAAGCTTCTCAGCCGCGCCGGCATCCGGTCCGCTCGGCATCTCACTCGTCGCGCCGTCAGGCGAGACGACGACCACCGGGGCATCCGAGCCAACGCAAGCGGTCCCGACTAGAGTGACACTCGATGCCAAAACGCAGAGACCGAGGACGATTCTCGAGGCTGAGGTGGTGCTCATCGGAGCGCACACTAGTGGATCTCGTCGCGCAGCCGAAGCCGTCTGAGGGACGTGACGGAGTCCCGTAACGCGGTCCGCAGGTCGACAAAAGAAAACGAGCGCGCTCCTCGGTAAGGAGGAGCGACGCTCGCGTCGGGTTGTGAGTCGCTCGAGGCCTACTGGAGCAGGCCGGGGACGTTCAGGACGGCTTCGAAGATCTTGCCGGACGACGTCGTGACGAAGAGGCTCTTGCGATCGGCGCGTCCGAACGTGAGGTTCGTCGGCTGGTTCGGGGTGGTGATGGCGATCGAGGGCTCAGCTCCGTAGCGCGTGCCGTCCGCCTTGTAGACGTTGACTCCGCTACGCCACGCGACGTAGACGTTGCCGTTGTCGTCGATGGCGAGGCCGTCGGGCTCGTCGTTCGGCCCGGCCGCGGAGGTCGGGTGCGGAAGCTCCGCGAACTTCGTGCCCGGGCTGAGCACGCCGGCCGCGCTTACCGCGTACTTCTTGATGAAGGGCTTGGTCCCGAGAACCGGCGTCGAGACGCTGACGTAGAGCGTGGAGCCGTCCTTCGAGAGGGCGATGCCGTTGGGGGCCGCGTTGTCGGGGAACTCTTCGTAGAGGAATGCGCCGCCATCGCTGAGGATGCGGACGAGGTGGTTGAGGCCGCTCGTGTTCTGGTTGCCGAAGCCGGGATCGGTGACGAAGATGGTGCCGCTTGCGGTGTGCTGAACGAGATCGTTGGCGTTGTCGAACTTGACCGCGAGCCCGCCGTCTCCATCGTTGTACGTGGAGGCGATGGTCGTGACCGCGCCACCGTCCGGAGCGGCGCGCACGACGCCAGTGGTCTTCGCGGCGCTGATGAGGAAGTTGCTCTTGTCGACGGAGTTACCGTTCAGGCTCTGACCGGTACGCGCCGCGACTTCGCTCACGGCGCCGTTCGAGAGGTCGACCCTCAGCAAAACGGGAGGGGTGTCGATCGGGCGCGACACGTAGAGCGTGTCCTGCCACCACTGCGGGCCGTCGGCGTAACCGAGCGCGTCGGCGACCTGCTTCGGCGCCATCGTGCCCATGATGGGGTCGGTGGTCGGCGAGACGGGGCTGTCGGGATTGGTGCTGCTGTCCATGTCCGTGGAGCCGGTCTCCGAACCGGAGCCACCTTCCGGGTTGGTGCCAGCCTCCGAGGTCGTGGTCGTACCGCTGCTGCCGGCGTTGTCGCTCGACGAGCACGCGTAGACCGCGGCGAGAGAACCAAGGATCAATGCAAAGGGCAGGATTCGACGCTTCAT
>JAYTZB010000408.1:0-2232 GCA_043742085.1 Polyangiaceae bacterium | reverse complement strand
AGGTCGGCGTACTGGAGATCGTCGATGGCGAGGACCAGCGGCGACCGTGCGGCGTAGGCGGTGAGCGCACGCGCGATGCCCTCGAACAGAGCGAAGCGCGCCTGCGGGTCCGCGAGCACGCTCTCCGGGAGGTGTCCGTCGGAGAGTAACCGGAGATCGCCTTCGACGACGGCGCCCCGCGCCGCGAGCGCGCGCAGCGCCTCACCGAAGGGCCACAGCTCCGGAGCCCCGTCGCCCGCGTAACAGCGCACCAGGATGGCCTCGGCCTCCGGGCGATCGCACAGCTCCTCGACGAGGCGTGTCTTGCCGATCCCCGTCTCGCCCGTGACGAGGCAGATGCCGCCCCGCCCGGACCGCGCGCGCTCGAGGAGATCGCGAAGCGTACCCAGGCTCACGGCTCTCCCGATGAGGGCCGAGGTCACGACGACGCGCTCGGGCGCGACCACGGCGGCGTCCTCCGCGCTCGGCACGGACTCGATGGTCGCAACGAAGCGATAGCCGCGACCGCGGACGGTCTGGATGAACGTCGGGTTGTCGCCGACGTCACCGATGGCGGCGCGAGCGGACATGATGGCCTGCGCGAGGGAGTCGTTGGTGACGACCACGCCCGGCCAGACCGTCGCCATGAGATCGGCGCGCGAGAGGACGCCCTCGCGATGCTGGATCAGCCGGCTGAGGATATCGAAGGCCTTCGGCTGGATCGGGACGAGCTCTCGATTGCTCCATCTGCGGAGCTCGAAGAGTCGGTCATCGAGCTCGAACGCGCCGAAGCGATGGATCATCGGAGAGAGGTTCGCATTGTGACCCAAGCAGGCACCTGCTTATCAGGAACGAAGCGACCACGTGTTGCCCGTTCTCGAGCCGCGTGCTCTCGTCAGGAACGGTGCCGACCCCACCTTCCGTCGGCGCCGCCGACACCATGCCGGATGTGCCCACCGCGCAGACGCTGGGGCGTTACGAGCTGCTCACCCCCATCGGCCGCGGCGGGATGGCCGTCGTGTGGGCCGCTCGCCTCCGCGGAACTCACGGCTTCTCGAAGATCGTCGCCATCAAGATGATGCTGCCGGTCCTGTCGAGCGATCCTCGCTTCGAAGCGATGTTCCTCGCGGAGGCGCAGATCGCCTCGGGTATCAAGCATCCGAACGTCTGCGAGATCCTCGATCTCGGCGAGGACGACGGCACGGTTTACCTGGTCATGGAGTCGATCGACGGCGAACCGCTGTCTCGCCTCGAAGCCATGTGCCGGACGAGCGGCCGCAAGGTGAGCTGCGGGATCGCCGCGCGCATCATCGCGCAGGCGGCGCGCGGTCTCCATGCCGCCCACGAGCTCAAGGCGGAGAACGGCGAGCGAAGCACGGTGATCCATCGCGATGTCTCCCCGCAGAACATCCTCGTGACCTGCGACGGCATCGTGAAGATCGTCGACTTCGGCGTGGCGAAGGCGGCGGTGCGCAGCACGCCCACCACGGCGGCGGGCGTCATCAAGGGCAAGGTCGCCTACCTCGCGCCGGAGCAGATCGAGGCGCGCGCCATCGATAGCCGTATCGACATCTTCGCGCTCGGGATCGTCCTCCACGAGCTCCTCGCTGGCCGCCATCCCTTCGAGGGCGACACCGATCTCGCGACGCTGCTCGCGATCGCGTCGCCCGAGAGCTCGCCGCCGCTTCCGGGCGGCGACGACGCCTTCCCGCCCGCACTGCGCGCGATCGTCGAGCGCGCGCTCGAGAAGGATCCGGCCAGGCGCTACGCCACGATGCGTGAGCTCGCGGTCGCGCTGGAGGTCTTCGCCGATGACGCGGAGACCACGACCGACGCCGTCGCTGCCTTCGTGACGGAGGTGCTCGGCGAGGTCCGCGAGAAGCGGCGGCAGGAGATGCGTGAGGCCGCGCGTTCCGCCGACGCGCGGCGCGCCCGGGTGACGTCTGCGGACGCGGCCGCGGCCGTCGTCATCGAGAAGAAGAGCTCGCTGCGCAACGTCGTCCTCGCAGCGGTGCTCGTCACGGGCGTGGCCGGGATCACGATGGGAGCGCTCGGTTTGCACGCGCTCTCACGCCCGTCATCGCACGCGAACGACACCGCGTCGGCGGCGGCGTCGATGGCGGCGCCCGAGCCTCGGCTCGCGATGGCCAGCGCGGTCGCTCCGGCGACGCCCATGCCGGTCCTGGCGATCGCCCCGTCCGCCAGCGCGCTCCCCCCGGCGACATCGTCGTCGCCGTCGTCGTCATCCGTCAG
>JAYTZB010000407.1:0-5663 GCA_043742085.1 Polyangiaceae bacterium | reverse complement strand
ATTCTTCTGATCGCCGATGAGCTGAACGTCGATCTCATCGTGCTCGGCAGTCACGGATACTATGCCCTCGATCGCATCCTCGGGACGACCGCGGGAAAGGTCGCGAACCTGGCACGCCGCAACGTGCTCGTCGTGCACAACCGTGTCGAGCCGCCGCCAAGCAGCGCCTCGATGCTCTCTGGAAGCACGTGAAGACCGGCGGGCTGTCACGGCCCGCATGGCCGATCTTGCTGCCGCTCCTGTTCGGAGTGGTCGTGGTCGCTTTCGGCGGGGCGACGTTGTTGAGCGAGTCGCGTGCAGCGGCCATCGATCGTTACGCGACGGAGATCGCCGACCAGTGCGCGCCAGCGACCGAGCAGCTCTCGGAGGCACGGCGTGAGCTCGTGCACCTTCGCGCTCAGCTGCGCGACGCCATCGACGTGCCAGGCCCGGAGACTGCGTCGGGGTTCTCCCGCGTCGATGACCTCTACGACGCTCTCGATTCCGATCTCCTGCGTTACGAGCGCCTGGTGTCGGGGTCGTTGGAACAGGCAGCGACGATCGAGCGGATCCATCGCGCCAATGCTGCTCTCCGAGCTGCTGTCCTAGCCTTGCGCCAGCACGTGGCCCATCGTGAAGGGGATTCGGCCCGCGTCACATTGAACGGTGCCGTCACGACGTCGTCACTCGCGCTCGATGATGCGCTCGCGCACGCGGTCGAGCTCAACGCCGACCGATCCCACGTGTCTGCAGGAGAGATCCGGCGGCATCGAAGCGGATCCGCTCGGCTTGCGTTGTGGCTCGATGCGGTCAGCGCCGCTGTGGCGCTCGCCGCCGCCGTCCTCTTGCAACGCGCGATGCGCAGCCATGCGACGCTGCTCACGGAGCTGCAGAACCTCACCCAGGAGCGCGCGACCGAGCTCGACGCGTTCTCCGGTCGCGTCGCGCACGACATCCGCGGGCCACTCAACGTCATCACGCTCTCCTTCGATCTGGCCGCGCTGGCGAGTCCGGCCGGAGGCAGGACGGCCGCGATTGCGCGGGGACAGCGCGCCGTCGAGCGCATCAAACGCCTCGTCGACGGGCTGCTCGTGTTCGCCAGGGCGGGCGGGCAGTCGCAGGTCGGGGCTCAGACCGAGATCGCCTCCGTGGTCGCCGACGTGGTCGACCAGTTGCACGACGCCGCTGACACCGCAAATGCCGAGCTGCGGGTCGAGCTCGAGGACGACCTCGTCGTGATGTGCGCTACAGGAGTCCTCACCAGCATGATCTTCAATCTCGCGGCGAATGCGATCAAGTTCCTCGGCGCAGCGACTCAGCGCTGCATCGTCATCCGCGCTTCTCGCGAGGAGTCGATGGTGCGACTCGCGGTCGAGGACGCGGGCCCAGGCTTTCCCCCCGGAATGCGAGATCGGATCTTCGAACCGTTCGTTCGAGGTGTGCAGGGGTCCCGCGATGGCGTCGGCCTCGGACTTGCCACGGTTCGCAGGTTCGCCGAGGCGTGTGGTGGCTCCGCCGGAGGGGAGAACAACGCCGAAGCGGGCTGTACATTCTGGGTCCTGTTGCCGACGGCTTTACTCCCGCGAAGAAGCTACGCCGACCGGGCCGCGTTGCGCGGAGCATAGAGAGCGCCCAGAACCACGCCGAACACGGCGTTGAGCGCGAAGGACCAGAGCGGCGTGGTCAGCCCGAGCTTCCACCCGAAGACGCCCGCCCCCGTCCACGGGAGCACGATGAGGGCCTGCGCGAGCCACATCGGTTGCACGAAGAGGAATCCTCGGAGCGCGCCGGGTCCGCGAAGGAGCCGATGGCCGACGAGGGCGTACGCGAACGCCGCGCCGAGCCCCACCGTCATGTGGAACGCCTCCTGGCCGAGCCACCCGAACTTCGCCGGTAGCGGTGCGCCCATCGCGCGTGACGACGCCAGCACGAGGCGCGAGAGGCCGCCCGCGCCGCCTCGGATCCCGCCCCAGTCGGTCACGTGGATGGCGAGCGAGTTGACCGCCGCGCCGATCGCTCCAGCGTAGAGGGCATGAAACGGGTCGAATCCTCCACCGGTGTCGTGCCTCCTGGTATCGGCTGCGAGGACGCTCACGGCAGCGGTCCTACGAGGCGCGGAGCTGCCCCGGGCAAAGCCCCCTCGGCGACGACGCGCAGGCCGCGGCGTGCGCGCGCCGGAGTATCGAGCCCGCTGCTGCGTCGCACCGGTCCGGTCACCTGCGCCGCGCCGACTCCCTTGGCGTTGGTCGCGAACGCGGCGAGCGTCGTCGCGTGCGCGGGGCCGTCATCGAGCACGAGGAGCCAGCGGCGATCAGGCTCGAGCCCGAAGACGTTCACGTCCACGGTGTCGACGAGACCGAAGCCACGCACCACCACGAGACCGCCTCCCTTCGCGGGCGCGGCGGCGGGCGCTGGCGGCGCGCCGCTCGGACGCTGGAGCGTGACCTCGACCGGCCGTTGCGCCTCGCCGAGCGCCTTCAGATTCGCCGGCGGAGCGCTTGCCGGAACCGCTTTGGATACGTAGATCAAGGCCTGCGGCGCTTGACCGATGGGGATGCGCGCCACCTCCTTGAGCGCGACGGCGTCGATCACCGAGACGGCGTCGCCGTTCTCGAGGCCCACGTAGACGCGCGTCTGATCGTCGGACGGCCAGAGCCCATGGGGAAGCGCCCCGGTGGGAATGGTGGCGACCAGCTTCGGCGCCTCGTCGCGCGTGAAGACCTTGACCTCGTTGAGACCGCCGACGGTGACGAACGCGAGGTTGCCGCGTGACGTGTCGAGGAGCGCCACGTGGTTGGTGATCGGGCCGGTGTCGAGCACCGACTTCACCTTGAAGCTCACGGCATCGATGATCGTGACCTTGCCGACGTCCTTGTGGGTCATCCAGAGCTCACGACCGTCGCTGGAGATGAACAGATCGGGCGAGAACGGGCTGACCACCGGCACGCGTGCGACGACGGCGCGGGTCGCGACGTCGATGACGTCGACCTCGGGCGTGAAGCTCGACACCACGAAGGCGACGCGACCGTCGGGACGGAAGAGCGTCATGCCTGGTCCGTCGGCGACCACGATGCGCGACGTCTCCTTGAAGGTCTGCGCGTCGATGACCGAGAGGTAGCTCTCGCCGCGCACCGCGGCCCAGACCTCGCGACCGTCGGGCGTGAAGAACGCCTCGTGCGGTGCTCGGCCGATGTACGCGATGCCCTTCACCGCGTTGGTGGCGGTGTCGATGAACGTGACGGAGTTCGAGCCGATCGACACGGCCACGATCGTCTTGTGGTCGGGCGAGAAGCCGAGGCCGTGGACGTTGAGCTGCCCGCGGTAGATCGGGCTCAGCACCTCGGTGCGCGGCGCGCCGAGCACGATCTCTCCCACCAGCGCGCCGCCGCCGGGCGCGCTCGGATCGACCACCGACACGGTGTTCGAGGTTTGATTTGCCGCGTAAACGCGATCCCCCGAGGAGACCGCGGCGCGCGACATGACGAGCGGGGTGACGCGCGCGCCGTCGGGCGCGACCGGCGGCGACGATGCCGCTGGGGCCGCTGGAGCGGCTGGAGCGGCAGGAGCGGCGGGCGCCGCGGCCGGCGGCGGAGCTCCGCAGCCTGCCGTGAGCGCCGTCGCGAGGACCAGTCCCAGAATCTCGAGCGTGCTCATCGTTTTCCTCCCGTGGTGGCCGGCGCTCGCGCGTCGGGATGTCGGGTAAGCCAGAGCTGCATCAGCTCGATCTCATTTTGCTGATCGGTGACGATGGCCTGCGCCAGGCGGCGCATCTCGGGATCGGTCCCCTGAACGAGGAGCACCTTGGCCATGTCGATGCCGCCTTGGTGATGGGGGATCATCATCGTGACGAAATCGTGATCGGGGCTGCCGTTCATGGGCGCCGCCGCCATCCCGTCATCCATGCGCTTCATCGTGTCCATCATCTGCTCGGCGAACGGCCGCTCGCGCGAGGCCACGAAGGGCACCGCCGATGCCGCTGCCGGCGTTGGCGCCGCTGGGCCCGGCGTCACGCCGCCACATCCAACGATCGCGAGCGCCAGCGCTCCGACCCACCATGCGTAACGTCGCTTCATCGCGAATTCCCCTTGTTTTGCCGGCCTTCCGACCAGGTGTAGATGTTCGGTCTTCGGCTCAACCGATGACGTGAAAGACGAGCGCGGCCAGCGACAGCCCGGCGACGACGATCCAGAGCGTGACGCCATGGACGAGCGGGCGGACGCCGACGGCGCGCACCGCGGCGCGCGTGAGGCCGGCGCCGATGAGGAAGAGCGTGGCGGACATGAGGTGCTTGGCGAGATCGCTCACCAGGTGACCGGTGGGGCGGAGGGCAGGCACGAACGTGACTACCGCGGCGGCGGCGAGAAAGCCCGCGATGAACCAAGGCTTCGCGGTGGTCGACGGCGCGCGAGCGCCGCTGCGATCGCGTGGCGCGCGTCGTGCGACCATCGCGCCAATGGCGATGGTGAGCGGCACGATCCAGAGCGCGCGCGCGAGCTTCACCGTCGTCGCGACTTCGAGGGCGCGAGGACCGTAAGCCATCGACGCGCCGACCACCGAGCTCGTGTCGTGGATGGCGAGCGCCGACCAGAGCCCGAAGTGATCTTGGTCGAGCCCGACCGCGTGGCCGACCAGCGGAAACACGAAGAGCGCGACGCCGTTGAGAAGGAAGACCGTCGCGAGCGCCACCGTGACCTCGTGCTCCTTGGGACGGAGCGCGGGCGAGACCGCGGCGATGGCGCTTCCACCGCAGATCGCGGTGCCGATGGTGATGAGCAGCCCGATGTTCGAGTCGACGCGGAGGACTCGCGTGAGCAGCGCGCCGAGGAGCAGGCACGCCCCGATGCTCACCACCGTGTAACCGACGCCGCTGGCGCCGGCGCGCGCTACGACCCGGAGGTCCATGCCGGCGCCCAGGCCGACGACCGACAGCGCGAGCAGCTCGTGCGACACCTTGCGCGTCGCGCCCGCAAACGGGTTGCCGAGCGTCAGACCGATCATGGCTCCGGCGAGCAGCGCGACGCCGGCCGAGACGAACGGAAGCAGGGCGAGCACGGCGCCGACGGGGATGAGCACGTGGGCAGGACCGAGGCGGCGGGGCGCGGCGGGAAGGGCGTGGCCGGCCGCGGTTTCGAGGTCTTGCATAGACGAGGATGTAAGTCCGAACCATCGGCTTCGGTAATCGCAAGACCTGATGTGCCATCCGCTATGCTGATGGTCGAGTCTCATGCCTCTCGATCCCGAGCTCCTTCCCACGTTCCTCGCGGTGACCGACAGCGGTCGCATCTCGGCCGCCGCCAAGCAGCTCGGGCTCTCGCAGCCGGCGGTCACGGCGCAGGTTCGAAGGCTCGAAGACGCGATGGGCGCTTCGCTCTTCGTGAGGTCGGTACGGGGCGTCGTACCGACCGCGGCCGGCGAGCAGCTGGCCGGCTACGCGCGGTCGATACAGCGGCTCCTCTCCGAGGCAACGACCGCGGTGAGCGCGCGGCGGGAGCCGCTCGAGGCGCTGGTCCTGACCGCGAGCACCACCATCGCGGATCACGTGCTCCCCGAGGTGCTGGCAGGCTTTCGCGTTGCGCACCCGGGGGTAGGGCTGCGTCTCGAGGTCGGAAACACCGAGGCCGTGCTCGCGTCGGTGACGAGCGGTCGCGTCCCGCTCGGCCTCGTCGAGGGCCACGCGCGAGCGG
>JAYTZB010000406.1:0-4249 GCA_043742085.1 Polyangiaceae bacterium | reverse complement strand
ATGGTACCTATCATGGTACCTACGAGGGATAGCATGACGGACAATCGCGCAAAGGTCTTCTGGACGGGTCGAAGCCAGGCTGTTCGATTGCCCAAGGAGTTTCGCTTCGACGGCGAGGTAGTGGCGGTACGCCGCGAGGGCAGCGCGGTCATCCTCGAGCCGCTGAACGAGTGGCCCGCCGGCTGGGTGGAGTCGTTCACCTCGCACGGCGAGAAGCTCACCCGAGCGCCGCAGGGCCGCAACCAGCGTCGCAAGGCCGTGAAGTGAGGACGTATCTCCTCGACACGAACGCATGTATCGATGCCATCAACGGTCGAGCGAAGGTCCTGAACAAGCTGCTGTCGAAGAGCCCGGCCGCCGTCTTCGTCAGCGCGATCTCGGAAGCGGAGCTCCGCCTCGGACCGGCCAAGAGCTCGTCCCCGGCGAAGACGCTACGTGCGCTCGACCACTTCCTCGCGCCGCTCACGATCGAGCCATTCACCTCCGCGGACGCCGTTGCCTACGCCCGCATCCGCGCGAAGCTGGAGAAGGTCGGCAAGCCGATCGGGCCGCTCGACACGCTCATCGCCGCGCACGCGGTCGCGAGGGGACACTGGCTCGTCACCGACAACGAGCGAGAATTCAGCCGCGTGCCCGGTCTCGGCATCGAGAACTGGACGAACTAGGGGGTGTCCCGGCCCCGCGGCCGTCGCTCCAGCCGCGACGCGCTACTTGCAGCCCTGCGTGGCGGTGAGCGTGCTGCCGACCTTGCACGACGCGAGGACGAGCCCGGCTACGCCCGGATTGTACTGGCACACGTTGATGGTCGAGCTTTCACCGCAGTTAGGGTCGTCCTTGAAGCCAGACTTGCCGTTGCAGTTGTTTGGGTCGCTGCACGGCTGGTTGTAGTCGTACTGCTTCGTTCGAACACCGTCGCAGTTCCAGTCGAAGCTCGGCGTGTGCGGGCTATCGAACGTGGCCGAGGCGACGAACCCCGCGTCCGGGTGGACGTACATGTTCAGGTCGTCGCAGTCCTGCGACGGCAGGCTCGCGCACATGGCGGCGTCGGAGCCCGAGTCGGGTTTGAACCCGTCCATGTCGCAATCGCAGCAACCCGCCGGCCCCGCCTCGATGCGCTGACCGTCGGGGACGGTGGTCGCGTCCATCATCGCGCCGGTGGGATCGACGTCTTCGTTCGCGCCCACGACATGGCCGTCGACCGTGACCGGCGCGTCACTGCTTCCGCCGTCGGCTCCGCCTTCCGCGCCGGCACCGGCGGGCGCGAACGAGACGTCGGGAAAGCTGCATGCTGCACCGATCGCCAGGACCGGCGACATCGCGAGCGCGAGGACGAGGAGCTTGCGGCGGCCGTTCATCTCAAAACCTCCAGGTCGCGTCGACGCGGCCGAGCCCGGGCACGATGGTGAGGTTGCGCGCGGTGGTCGGCGGACCGACCTCCTTCGAGTTGGCGCCCCAGACGAACAGGCCGATGCCCGTGCCCGCGGCGACGAGGCCGACCGGGAACAAGATGGTGGTGAGCGTGCTCATCAGCTTGCCCTTGTCGACGGTGCTCTGGAGATCGGTCGAGCAACCCATGTGCGACGGGCACTGGCTGTCGACGTCGCTCTTCGCGCCGTTGCGGATGAGGAACGTGACGCCGCTCCCGATGAGCGCAGCGGCGCCGACGCCGATGAGCACGATGCCCGCCGTGCGCTTGCCCTTGCCGGTGTCGTGCTCGATGACGGCGCCGGGCTGCTCGCCCGCGCCTGCCGCGCCGCCTGCGGTCGTCGCGGGCGGTGTCTGGACGAGGCGCAGCGCGACATGCTTCGCGTCGCCGGCAGCGAGCGTCACCTCGGCCTCGACGGGCGTCGCGTACTGCGCTTGAACGCGCACGCGGTAATTTCCGGGGTCGCGTTCGAGCGGCGTTCCGACGAGGTTCGTGCCGAGGTTCTCGCCGTTGACGAAGACCTCGACGCCCGACTTCTCGTTCGCGGGACCCTCGGCGGTGGGCGACTTCACGGTCACGTCGACGAAGACGGTCGCGACCTTGGGCTGGAGTCGCGTGGCCGCGTCTTGCGCGTCCTTCTCCCATCCGTCGTACTTCGGATCCTGCGCCATCGTGACGAGCGCGCGCTTGATGTCGAGCCACGCGCGTCGCGACGACGCCCAGTGACCGATCTGCTCCTCGCACTCGGCGACGTTGCGCAGGCTACCAAGGCCGTTCGGATAGACCTTGTACGCCTTCCGGAAGTAGGGAACCGCGCCGGCGCAGTCTCCCTTGTTCCGCAGATCACGGGCGCGCGCGAAGAGATCCTTCGCGTCGGACTCGGCGTCGGCGCGTGCCGTCGGTGCCGCGCTGACCGCGGCGAGACCGAAGGCCGCTCCGACGCTCAGGCGTCGAAACCAACAAGAAAAGCGCACGCTGAAAGCTTACCAACGCCGGTAGGGATAGTCGAGGCTCGACGCGGCGATGCGGCGCTCGAGGTCAGAAGACCTCGCCCCGGTCCGGCGGCTTCCGCGTGGTCGCCGAGGGCGGCGGCGGCGTCACGACCGGCGGCGGCACGACCACCGGCCGCGGCGTCGTCACGGGCACCGGCGGCGTAGCCTCTGCGTTCGAGTTCGGACGTCCCGCGATCGCTGGTCGCCCCGTCGTCTTGGCGACGGTCGGCGTCGTGGGAGGCGCGACCGGCACAACCGGCACGACCGGCGCGGTCGCTGACGACGGCTGGGGGTCGGGCGGCGGTAGCGCGGCGCGATCGTTGCGATCGCTCGTGGTGGGGGTCGCCGTCGTATCGGTGGGTGGCGCTTTCGAGCCCGACTTGTCGCGCGAGCCGAACGCGGTGATCGCGAGGACGACGATGCCGATGGTCGCGGCCGCCGCCACCAGCGCGACGAGCCAGCCGGCCCCGGACTTCTTCTTGCGCGTGGACAGCGTCGGCGCGCCGACCGCGAGGCCCACCGGATCGGAGCCGGGTCCGGGCTCGCCGCCGTTGATCGCCATCTCGCCGGGCGTGTTCAGATAACCGGCGCGCGGCGCGTGCTCCGCGGCGAGGAGGTTGCGCGAGCTCGGCTGCCCGTTGCGGCCGAGCGACGGTCCCAGCGCCGCTTCGACGTCGAGCGGATCGACCAGCGACTCGAACGCCTCGGACAGCTCCGCTGCCGTGCGAAAGCGCTCGTCGAGCTTGGGCGCGAAGGACCGCGCGAACACGCCCTCGAGCGCTGGCGGCAGATTCGAGCGACGCGTGAGCACGGGGATCATGCGATGCGTGCAGATGCTGAGGAAGATGTCCTCGACGGTCTCTCCCTCCCACGGGATCTGGTGCGTCAGCGCCTCGTACGCGACGACCGCGAGCGCCCACAGGTCGCAGCGATGATCGAGCGAGTCGAGCCCACGCGCTTGCTCGGGGCTCATGTAGCTCGGCGTTCCGAGGACCATGTCCTTGCCGGTCGTGAACGGCGAGCGGGTGCGGAATGGCTTCGTGGTGCGCGCGATGCCGAAGTCGAGGAGCTTCACGAGCAGGCGCCCGTCCTCGTCCTTGGTGAGGAACACGTTCGCGGGCTTGAGATCGCGGTGGAAGATCTGCTCGGCGTGGGCCTGACTCAGCGCGCGTGCCACCTGCATCACGATCGCCGTCGTCTCCGCGAGATCGAGCTCACCGCGGCCCTTGATGCGCGCCTCGAGCGACTCACCTTCGAGCAGCTCCATCACGAGATACGCGAGCCCGTCCTCCTCGCCGTGATCGCTGACGGAGACGATGTGCCGCGTCTTGCGCGAGAGCTTCGCAGAGACCTGCGCCTCGAGCTGGAAGCGGCCTGCGGCGCTCTCGTCCTCCTCGTCCTCCGAGGGCTGAACGAGCTTGATGGCGAACTCGCCGCCCAGCGAGTTGTGGGTCGCGAGCCAGACCTCCCCCATCGCGCCCTTGCCGATGAGGCGAACGAGCTCGTACTTCCCCGCGACTATGCGTCCGACGTCGATCTCCGCGAGCATTACCGCCAGCTAGCGTATCGCGATCTCGAGGTTTGGGCGGACCCGCAGTCGTTTCGCGAGGTCGCACTTTCGCCCACGACCGTGGGTCTGCGACATTGCTGACTGTTTCAACAAGCATAATTTCCCCTCGCCCAATTCGGGCCGTGAGCTACCCTCAAGTGCGATGGGCCAGGAAAGCGGAAAGCGGCCGAAGTTCGATCTCGACAGTCGAAACGCATCCAGCCCGCCGCCTGGCGCGCCGGACGAGCATCAAGCGTTCAACAGCGTCGTGGGCGAGGGGAT
>JAYTZB010000405.1:0-7697 GCA_043742085.1 Polyangiaceae bacterium | reverse complement strand
ACCGGCTGCTCGCGGGTGGTGGGCGGCACCTTGCTCGACACCGGTGCGCTGTTCGGCTCGCTCGCCGTTTCGAACGCGAGCGCATGTCCGCACGACACGCACGCGGCCGTGCCGAGCACCGCGTAGGTTTCGCACCGCGCGCAGACAATCCCGATCTCGAGTTCCAAGCGCGCCGAGCTTACCAAAAAAAACGCCTTACCAGAGGACGTTGAAGCGATGGGACGCATCGCCGAAGGTCTGCCCCCAAAGGCGGAAAACCACGTGCTCGCAGCTGATGACGTCGATGGGGCCGAAGTCCCGCGAGTCCTTGTGGATGTGCCGGTCGTCACTGACGAGCCAGAGCTTCTGGGGCTCGACCTTGGCGATGCGCTGGCCCTCGCGGAATTCGGGGTGCGCGAGCACGCTGTAGACGAACGAGCCGTTGTCCTCGACGGTACAGGTCAACGCCACGGCATCGCCCGACACGGGGTGGACGACGCTCACGATCCCGCAGCCAAAGCGGGTCTTGGGGCTCACGCCGTTGACGGCGACCCGCTCGTTGTTGACCTCGACCGAGTCGCCGCCCAGGCCGAAGACGCGGCCGATGGTGTACTTGCCGCTTCCGTCGGGCATGAAGCAGCGCGCGAGCTCACCGGTGACCGGCGCCGAGCCGCGACGCGTGAGGATGCGGTCGTCGGGGCTGAGCGTGGGGGCGATCGACGCGGTGAGCAGCGGATCGTCCGAGGGGATCACCCACGTGTCGAACACGAACAAGTAGAGGAGGAGGCCGATCGCCCCCAGGATGGCCGTCAGCCAGAGCAGCGTGCGGCTGAAGGAGGAGTCCACCTCGTGATCGTATCGGCCCGCCTCGCCCAGCGCCAATTACGCCCGATCACGCCGCGGGTGAGCTCGATCCGGCCGCGAGCGGGAGCTCGATCGACACCTCGGCGCCCTCGCTGACCTTGCCTTTCGCGACATTCACGGCCGAAGCGGCCCCTCCGTGGGCCTCGACGATGCGGCGGACCAGCGAGAGGCCGAGGCCCATCCCGTGGGCGCCAGGTGACCGCGCCGAGTCCGCGCCCATCACGAAGGGCTCGAAGGCCCGCGGGAGGACCGCCTCGCTGAAGCCGGGACCGTGGTCGCGTACGGCGATACGAACGCGCTCGCCGGCGATCGATGCCGTGACGTCGAGCGGCGTCTCCTTGGGGTGTCCGTGGTTCCACGCGTTCGCAAAGAGGTTGTGGAGCGCGCGGCCGAGCAGCGCAGCATCGATCCTCACGCGTGCCGTCTCGGCGCCCGGGTTCACCGTGAGCTCGATCGATCCCTGATTCTCCGCAGCGATACGCGTGCGCAGCCACGGCAGCACGTCGACCTCCACGAGGTGCACGTCGGCGAGACCGGCGCGCGCCGAGGCCAGGAGGTCGCCGAGGATGGCGTCGATCTCCACGAGCTGCCGCTCGACGTCGTCCAGCGCCACCGACGGATCGGGACGCTCGCGCGCGATCTCCACGGCGATACGCGCGCGCCCCAGCGGCGAGCGGAGCTCGTGGCTGATGGCAGCGAGGAGCTCGCGCTGCTCGAGCACGACGCGCGCGATGCGATCGGCCATGCCGTCGAAGGCGACGCCGACGTCGCGCACCTCCTCGGCGATCCAGCGACGCGGCTGGCGATCGATGCCGGTGCGCGCGGTGAGATCGCCGGAGCCGAAACGCTCCGCGGTCTGCGCGAGATGCTCGAGCGGTCGCGCGAGCCGCCTCGACACACGGGCCGCTGCGATACCGAGCACGAGCACCGCTGCGCCGAGCGCTGCGCCGACGCGCCATGCTTGAGGCGCGGGCGAGCCGGTGCGGAGCTCGAGGGCGCCGACGACGACCCCACCCTTCATCACCGGGACGTAGGCGACGCCGTCCTCGAAGATCATGCCGGTGCCGCCGCGGGGCTGGCGACCCACGAAAAGCGAGGAATCGCGACGCACGCGCATGTCGAGACCGGTCGTCTCGCGGAGGTCGGCGACGTACTTCTCGGTGGCGATGGGGTCGTCCCAGTTGCGAGCCAGGCGCCGCTGCACGTGCTTCGAGACGACGCGCGTGGGGTTGTCGTTGTCGCTCGCGGTCAGCACCGTGGTGAGGATGCTCGCGCCGATCGCGAGGACGATCGCCCCGAGGAACCAGATGAGGAGGCGCGCCTGGAGGCGGCGCAAGCGACGTCCGCGGAACGTCGGCCGCCAGCGCGGCAGCGAGTCCCGCGAGCGCTGGGTCACGCGGGCCTCGACAGGACGTAGCCGACGCCACGCACCGTCTTGATGAGGCGCGGCTCCTTGGGATCCTCCTCCAGCTTCTGGCGGAGGCGGCTCACGTGCACGTCGAGCGAGCGATCGACGCTGGGATCGTAGGCGGGGCCCTTGCCCTTCGCGATCTCGGCCGGCTCGCGCACCTCGACGGCGAGCTCCTCGCGCGTGACCGTCTCGCCGGCGCGACGCGCGAGCACGAGGAGGATGCGATACTCGAACGACGTGAGCGTGACCTCCACGCCGTCCTTCTTCACGACGCGCGCGCCGTGATCGATCTCGAGCGGACCGACCACGAGCTTCTCGCGGGCGGCCGGGAGCTTCACGCTGTCGTCGGTGGTGCCCGGCCGCGCGCGCCGGAGCACGGCGCGCACGCGCGCGAGGAGCTCGCGAGGGTTGAAGGGCTTCGGCACGTAGTCGTCGGCGCCGATCTCGAGGCCGACGATGCGATCGGCGTCGTCACCGCGAGCCGTGAGCATCACCACCGGCACGTCGTGCGCGGCGCGGATCTGGCGGCACACCTCGAATCCGTCGATGCCGGGGAGCATCACGTCGAGCAGGACGACGTCGTACGTCGCGTCTCCGAGGGCCTTCAGCCCGCGCGGTCCGTCCTCTACGTGCGTGAGCGAAACATCATGATTTCCGAGGTAATCGGAGAGCAGACGCGCCAGGTCGCGATCGTCGTCGACGAGGAGCGCGCGGATCATCGCTCAGGCCCCGTCGCTCACGAGGGTCCGTACGCGCTCAGCGCCGCCTTGAGGTGATTGCGGGCGCGAAGCGCGAAGCGGCCGTCGGGATGCGTGAGGACCCACGAGCGGAACGACTCGATCGACTGCTCATGACGGCCCGCGCGGTAGTAGGCGATGCCGAGCGCGTAGCTCGTGGGGTAGGTGGGATCGAGCTCGGCGAGCTTCTTGATCTTCTCGATGCGCCACTGCTCCATGTCGAGCTGCTCGAGCGCGATGGTCTTCTGACACTCCTCGCGCGTCGCTGACCGGCGCCGCATCGACTCGTAGGCGAGGCGCTGCGGCTCGGAGGCGTGAGGATGCGTGAGGTAGAACGTGTAGAGTGCACGCTGCTCGTCGAGCGTGAGAGCGAGGCCACGCAGGCGATCGGCGCCGATCTGGGCGTTCCACACCAGCTTGTAGGCGGAGCGCAGGGCCGACGCGTCGAGGATCACCTTGCCGTTCTTGACCCATCCAGCGGCCGCCATGTGATCGAGGAAGGCGCCGGCGAGCTCCTCGAGCTCCGTGCTCGGTTTGCCGGTGGCCTCGAAGCGCTCCACCTCCGCGAGGAACGACTCGAGCTGGAGGGCGCGCAGCGTGCGCAGGCCTTCGACGGCGCGCTGGCCTTCGGCGCCGAGGGTCAGGAAGGCGCTCTCGAGCGCGGTGCGCGCCACGCCGACCTCCTCCGTGCCCGCGCCCGAGACCTGCGCCACGTTGAGCGCGCGGAACGTGGTGCCGACCAGCAAGATGTCGCCATCGAGGCGCGTCGCGCGCGCGGCGGCAGCGCGGCGGACGTCGTCCTGGCGCTGCGCTTCGAGCGCCACGCCGTCGGTCTGGGGGAGCGGAACGTCCTCCGGCGGTACGGCGCGGGGCATCATGAGCAGCATGGTCAGGCCCGCGACGGTGATCGGGATCAGCGCCAGCCAGCGCGCGCTCTTCGTGCCGGGAGACGCTGCCTTCGTGCCGGAGCGCGCGGCGCTGGCACGCGCCGCAGCCAGCGCGCGCTCCACGCTGGGTGGCAGCGCCTGCTCGGCCGTCTTCGCGGGCGGCCGCTCGCTCGAGCGGTCTTCCTGGTTGCTTTCGTTGTCGTCGGACGCCACGGGAGAATGGTAGCATCGGGGACGATTCGTCGTCCGGGCTCGCACGCTCGGACCGAGGAGAACGCCGGTGATCGAGCAGCGTCGCTACGCCCGTGCCCCCATCAACAGCCCCGCGTCGTTCTCCGTCAAAGGGAACACGGCCAAGACCGAGGGCCTCGCCAAGGACATCTCCGTCGGCGGCATGTTCATCGAGACGACGGCCCCGGCGGCCTTCGGCGCAGGCGTGATCGTGCACCTGATGTTGCCCGGCGCGCCCGAAATGGTGGCGCTACCCGGCGTGGTGCGCTGGGTCCGCGACGGCGGCATGGGCGTCCAGTTCGGCCTCCTCGGCGCGGTCGAGACGCACATCATCACCGAGATCGGGCGCAAGCACTCCGAATCGGGCGCCGCTCCGACTCCGCGCTAGTCAGACCCCGAGGTAGTAGCGCGCTGCGAGCGAGACGGCGACATGCGCGGCGTGCGCCGCGATGGCGGGGCCGACCGAGCGCGTGCGGGCATAGAGAAGACCCGTCGCGAGGCCGAGCACGAAGATCGGCACGAGCGACATCGGCGCGCGCACCGACGCAAAGGCCAGCGCCGCGAGCAGAGGCGCGAGCCAGCGCCGCCGCTCGGGCAGCTCGCCTTCGATTGTATTCTGCAACCATCCGCGGAAGAAGATCTCCTCCGCGATCGGCGCGAGCACGATGGTCACCGCGGCGATGACGAGCCGGACGTCCCCGTCGGTCGCGCCGGGCGGAACCTCGACGCCGATGTGACGGAGGAACGCGCGGTAGCCCGCTGCGAAGGCGCCCGAGGCGAGCCCGGCGACCAGCGCCACGAGCAGCCACATCGGAGCGCGGGCGGGCAGCGCTCGCATGCGCGGGAGACCGCGGCGGCCGTGCATGGTGAGCGCGAGGAGCGCCAGCGCGGCAACCACGTACGCGAGCGCGGCCTGGATGTGCTCGTCGATCGGCGCGAACGCGAGCGCGCGACGCCCCAGCGTCTGCGCCGCCTGGAACGACGCGAATACGAGGAGCGCGCGCCATACCGGTGTCTCGCGCTCGAAGTCGTCGCCGTCGTCGATCCAGCGAACGCATTGCAGCGCGGAGCGCCGAGCCTCGAACGCGAGCACCGCGAGGCACACGAGCGACACCACCGCGCTCCAGAGATACGGCGCGGCGGCGACGGCGAGGAGCGGCATGGCCACGAGCGTCGTCTCGATGCCGACGTTGCCGCCCAGCACCTTCACGCCGCCGAGGCCCTGGGTGAGGAAAGCGACCGCGACGATGGCGCTCGCCGCCAGGGCGAGAGCGGTCATCGCTGCGAGCCCGCGCCAGAGGACCTCGAGGTGCAGCGACGGCGGGCCTGGCATTCCCAGCAGCAAGAAATAGGGCGACGCAACGACGAGCGCCTGGAGGAGGAGCGCGCGGCGCTTGCCCTGCAGGAGATCGCTCGGGCCGATCGGCAGCGGCGCGAGCATGGCGCGAGCGCCGGCATCGCGGGTCACCATGCGCGTCGCGCGCGCCTGCACCACCGCGAATCCCGAGAAGATCGCGACGTAGCCGAGGGAGCGCACGAAGATGGTGGAGCCCACCACGCCGTCCTTCGCGAAGCCCTTCGACAGGAGCGAGATGGCGAGCAGCCCGCCCGATGCGGCGAGCGTGTAGAGGAACGCGC
Organism: Polyangiaceae bacterium; assembly: GCA_043742085.1. GTDB lineage: Bacteria > Myxococcota_A > Polyangia > Polyangiales > Polyangiaceae > Labilithrix. Next base: position 1,950 of record JAYTZB010000405.1, on the reverse strand, counting down.
CGCGCGCCATCCACCGACCGCCCGGCTCGCGCGTGGCGAGCACCTTCTCGATGCCGACGAGATCGAGCGCGGCGGAGGGCACTGCGTCGAGCTTCCGCGTGGGGACGATGTCGATGCGGTCGTACCCGATCCGCTCTGCGATGCGGATGGCGAACGCACCGATCAGGCCGAGGACGAGCATCGCCACGAGCAGGCGGGCGATGCTCTGGCCTTCGACGAGCGCGCTCGCAGCAGGCGTCACCCACCGCACCGCCAGCGCGGCGCGGGGCAGCTTCGCGAGCACCGGAGCGCCGCCGATCAGCATGAACGAAGGGAACTGCATGACGAGCGCGACGGCGGAGACGCGCGCCATGCGCATCGGCGACACGACGGTGCGCATCAGGCGCAGCGCGGCGTCTCCCGCGACGAGCCCCGCCGTCGGCAGCGCGATCCCGAGGAGCAGGACGTCCACGCGAAACGACGGCACCAGCGCGAAGAACGCCGCACCGCCGAGCGCGTACAGCATGAGGCGCTCGAACAAGTTGATGACCACACGGCTCGCCTCGGTGAGCGGCAGCGCGTCGAGGAGCGGCGACGTCATCGCCGACTGAGGTCCGCGCATGCCTGGGCCGCGACCCATCGCACCCCACGTGACCGACAGCGATACGAGACCGATGAGCAGCCACGAGACCGCGGCGGGGCGCTGCGAAGGGTCCACGCGCAGGCACGCGACGCCGATGCGATAGCCCCAGTTCACCATCAAGAGGAGGAACGTGGCGCGGAGCACCGCGCCGGAGGCGCGCCGACCGCGATCGTTGCGGAGGCGGTTGGGCAGACCGGCACGCGCCCAGTAGCGCAGCACGAGCAGCGAGAGCGTCCGGATCTGACGAAGCGTCTGCATGCGGGCGCTCTTGCCGCGACCTTCAGCGGACCAGAGCGAGGAACGCATCCTCGAGCGAGGCGCTCGAGGGCACGCCGGCCTGCTCGCGGACGGCACCGGTCGTGCCCTCGGCGATGAGGCGACCGTGGTGCACGACGAGGACGCGGTCACAGAGCTGATCGGCCATCTCGAGGAGATGGGTCGAGACGACGACGGACACGCCGGCGTCGGCCCGCTCGCGCAGGAGCGCGCGGACGCGGGCCGCGGTCGGCGGATCGAGGCCGTTGGTCGGCTCGTCGAGGAGGAGCAGCGCGGGGTCGTGGGCGAGCGCGAGGAGGAGAGCGAGCTTCTTCTTCGTTCCGTGCGAATAGCCGCCGGCGGCGATGCCGAGCGACTCGTCGAAGTCGAGGCGGCCGACGACGGGCTGCAGGTTCTTCCACGCGGCTTCGAGCGGGAGACCCCGGACGTTCAGCACGAAGTCGATGGTCTCCTTGCCGTTGAGGAAATCGTAGAAGACCGGCTCGTCTGGCGAGTAGCCGAGGCGCCGCTTCACCTCGTGCGCGTCACGCGTGCAGTCGAGGCCCATGAACGAGGCAGAGCCGCGCGTCGGCCGCAGCATCCCCAGCACGAGCTTCATGGTGGTGGTCTTGCCGGCGCCGTTCGGCCCGAGGAGCCCCACGATCTCTCCGCGACGCACGCGACAGCTCAGCGCTTCGAGAGCGATCGTCGCTCCGAAGTCCTTGCCGAGCTCGTCGAGCACGAGGACGTCGTCGTCCGCCACGACCCCACAGTTACAGGGTCAGTATGAGAAGTCGATCGGGATCACGACGCTCGTGCCTGCCGACTCCGCCAGCTTCGCCTTGTAGATGGCGGTCGCGGCGCAGCTCTGGATTTCCGGGAGAAGCGGCGGATCGAACTGGGCGGTCTCGACGTCGCCGCCGGTCGCGACGTGCAACGTGAGCGAGCTCGTGACGGTGACGCGCACGTTCTCGGGACGGCTGCGCTGGGCCGCGCACTCGCGTACCGCGGCGGCGATCGCCGCGCGCGGCGGGAGCACCGGACGCGTGGGGTCGATCTTCGCAGGCGCTTCG
>JAYTZB010000404.1:0-6037 GCA_043742085.1 Polyangiaceae bacterium | reverse complement strand
GGGTCATCGGCAGCGTTCTCGACGCCGAAGATGACGCCCATCGTGCCGACCATCACCTCGCGAGCGCCGAAGGAGCCGATGAGGCCGACGTTGATCCGCCAGTCGAAGCCGGCGGGGCGCGTGGCCGGCTCGATGGCGCGACCGATGGTGGCGGCGACGCTGCGCTCGATGCCGGGCGGCGCCGTCGAGCCGGGCATGGGGACGGTGAGCAGGACCCAGAGCACCGCGGACGTGGCGACGATGATGGTGCCGACGTCGCGCAGGAAGCGGCGGCCGGACTGGTACGCCTTGCGGGCGACGACCCGCGCCTGCGGGATGCGATAGGACGGGATCTCGAGGACGAGGGGGAGCCCTTTGCCCTTGGTCGCGGTGCGCCGCAGGGTCCATGACGCGACGAGCGCCGTGAGGATGCCTGCAAAGTACAAACCTACGAAAATAAAGGCACGAAACAGCGCCGAACGATGCCCGAAGAACGTCGCGAGCACGAGCCCGTAGGTCGGGAGCCGGGCCGAGCACGTCATCAGCGGGATGACGAGGATGGTGGTTAGCCGCTCGCGAGGATCGCGCACGATGCGCGTCGATGCGATGGCGGGCACCGCGCACGCATGACCCATGAGCAGCGGCAGGAAGCTCCGTCCGCTGAGGCCGAGGAGCCGGAGCAGGCGATCGACCAGGAACGCACCGCGCGCGAGGTACCCGCTGGCCTCCAGCAGCTCGAGCGCGACGGTGAGGATCACGATCTGCGGCATGAACGCGAGCACGGTGCCCGCGCCGCCGAGGATGCCGTCCGCGATGAAGGAGGTGACGAGATTCTTGCCGAGGATGCCGGCGAGCTTTGCGCGCGCCAGACCGATCAGCGTGTCCATCAAGCTCGATGCAGGATCGGCGACGAGGAACACCGCGGCGAAGAGCAGCGCCATGATCCCCACGAAGAGCACCGGACCGATCAGGGGATGGAGCAGCACCGCGTCGACGCGCTCGGTGAGCCGCCGCCGCCGGAGCTCGGAGGCGTTGCCCACGTCCTGCACCACGGCACGCGCCACCTTCGCGGCATCGAAGTGGCCGGCGCCCTGGGTGCCCGAGCCTTCACGTGCGTGATCGTCGACGGCGGCGAGCACTGCGCCCTTCGCTGCGCGATCGCGCGCGTTGACGAGGAGGACCGGCGCGCCGATCGCCGCGGAGAGCGCGGTCACGTCGACGGTGTGACCCTCGCGACCGAGCACGTCCTTGTGCGTGAGGACGACGATGAGCGGCAGGCGCGCGCGGAGGAGCTCGGCGGTGAGCCGGAGACCCAGCGCGAGACGCGTCGGGTCGATGACCTGGACGACGACGAGCGGCCGTCCGCCGTGCTCGAAGGTGTCGAGGAAGGCGCGCGCCACGCCCTCGTCGGTGCTCTTGTCGACGGTCGCTTCCACCGAGTAGAAGCCCGGTAGGTCCGCGATGACCGCGGGCGAGCCGGAAGGCAGCGTGACATCGCCCTCGAGGATCTCCACGGTGATGCCGGGGTAGTTGCCGACGTGCGCATCGCCGCCGGTGAGCGCGTTGTAGAGCGAGCTCTTCCCCGAGTTGGGACGACCGGCGAGCGCAACGGTCAGCGTGGCGAGCGCGTCGCGCGGCGGTCGTCCGCCCGGAGCGATCTTGCTCTGTCCGCTGGCCGGCGCTCCATGGCACGACGGCTCGGCGCTCACGCGGGGACCTCGACGACGGACACGGCGATGCGCTGCGCGACCTCGCGTGCGACGGCGAACTCGCCGCCGCCTCCGGTGCGCACGTGCAACGGCCCACCGAGCGCGGCGCGTCGGAGGACGACGAGCTCCTCTCCTTCGTGGAGGCCGACGGCGCCCAGCCATGCTGCGGCCTCGCCCTCGAGATCGACGGACGTGATGCGCACGCGTCGGCCATCGAGGGCGTCGGCGAGCGAGAGCGTGGTCATCGTAGACGTAGCTTATCGAACTTGAAAGTCATTGTCAACTCGCGTCCGGCCGATGCTGCCCGGAGCCGCCGCGAGCGTCGCTCCGCTACTTGCCGAACGCGCGTTCGATGGCTTCCGCGATGCCGCCGCCCTGCGCGATGTCGCGATCGAGGACGTCGGTGGCGGCCTTCTTCACTTCGTCGGGCGACTGTCCCATCGCGAAGGAGCGGCCGGCGGCCTGGAGCATCGGCAGATCATTGAGCCAGTCTCCGACGCAGACCGTCTCGCTGACGTCGATGCCGTAGTGCGCGGCCATCCATGCGAGCGCGGTGCCCTTGGTGCCGCCGGCCGCGCGAGCGACCATGCCCCAGTGCTCGCGGCTCTTGTCGGCGTCGCGGCGGAACGGGAACATCGCCACCTGCATGGCCTCGGTCTCGTCGCGCTGGATGTCGGCGACGGTGCGGCCGATGTTGGCCTCGCGCCCCAGCGCCACGACCGCGGTCATGCCTTCCTCCGAGTCCCAGAGCGCGTGCTCGGTGACGCGATGCGCGTAGCGGAGATCGGTCGACCACGTGCGCACGTACGGCAGGTAGTCGGCGCCGCGCTCGTCGTGGACGATGGCGTCCTCGGCGAAGAGGAACGCGACGAGGTCGTTGCGATCGAGGCTGTCGCGCAGGCGGTCGGCGGCGCGACCGCGAATGCCGTGGTGGAGGAGCGTCTTCTGGCCTTTCACCTGCACGACGTGGCTGCCGTCGGCGCAGCCCACGGGGCCGTCGATGCCGAGGAGCTCCGCGGAGGGGCGCGTGCCGGAGAAGAGGCGCCCGGTGAGGATCGTGACCTTGGTCCCACGGGCCTTGAGCTTCTTGATCGCCTGGACGTCCTCGTCCTTCGCTTCACCGGCGTGATCGAGGAGGGTTCCGTCGAGATCGATCGCCAGGAGCTTGTAAGGACCGGTCGCCGGCGAACGCGCGGGCGGATCGCGCCGCTGGCGCGCGCGGTCGGTCGCGGCGCCCTGCGAGCTCGTGTTGTTGCTTGCCGGAGCCGACGCGGCTGCGCCGGCCTTCGGCCTCTCGCTCCCCCGTCGTGCTGCCATGCGAGTGCTGCGTCGACCCGGGCTCTCTCCGTCGTGAAGACGAGAGAAGAGCCCGAATCAAGCGAGCGTCAGGCGACTGCGGCCGCGGGGTAAACCGAGACCTTCTTCTTGTCGTTCGACTTCCACTCGTACTTCACCTGGCCATCGACCAGAGCGAAGAGGGTGAAGTCCTTGCCCTTGCCGACGCCTTTGCCTGGCGAGATCGTCTCGCCGACCTGGCGAACGATGATGCCGCCGGCGCGAATCGTCTCGCCGCCGTAGACCTTCACGCCACGACGCTGCGCGTTGGAATCGCGGCCGTTACGTGTGCTGCCTGCGCCTTTTTTGTGAGCCATGGTGCTGTCCTGATCTTTCTAGTTTCGCTTGCCGCGGCTCAGCCAGCGATGCCGGTGATTTCCAGCGCGGTGAAGGGCTGACGGTGACCCGACTTGCGGCGGTAGTTCTTCCGGCGGCGGAACTTGAAGATGATGATCTTCTCGCCGCGGTCCTGGGCGATGATCTTCGCCTCGACCTTGGCGCCGCCCACCACGGGCTTGCCAATCTTGATGCCGTCGCCACTGCCAACGAGGAGAACCTCGCCGAGGGTGATGGCGTCGCCGACGTTGCCGGCGAGCTTTTCGACGCGAAGGCGATCGCCCTGCGCCACTCGATACTGCTTTCCGCCCGTTTTGATGACCGCGTACATGAGACACACCCTCTTGGCTCGCGTGGGCCGCGCGAGCCTCATCCGTAGGGAAGAGACCGCGTCGGCGGGGTTTCCCCGCCCCACTTCGAAAGGGGGTCGAGGGACGCGGCAGTATATTGAGGGCGCGCTTTTTGTAAAGCCGTACGAGACCTCCGCCCACGTTAAGCCCCAGCGGCAGTCAGACGCGCCCGAAATGCCAGCCGGTCGGGCGGACGGCTACCGCCTCTGGCCGTGCCGTGCATAATGATTGCACGGTCGGCGCTGCTCGCTCGCGTGGCGGGCCGGGTGGGGCGCGGAGGATTTCATGGATTATCGCGGTGTTCTGCTGGTCGGCATGGTCAGCGCTGCGGCGCTCGTCGGCGCAGCCACGTCCTGTAGCGGCCCCGATCCCGGCCAGGTCACGTTCATCGAGCGCCCCAGGGGCTCGGGCGGCGAGCTCACCAGCGGAGGGAGCTCGAACGGCGGCGTCGAGGCCGGCGCCGTGCCCGAGGGCGGGGTGACCACCGAGGCCGGTGTCGAGGGCGGCACCTCGAGCGGCGATCCGGTGTTCGGGACCACCGCGTTCGCGGCCGGGCAGGCCGGTCCGCCCGTCCGGGTCGCGAAGGCCGCCAACCCCGCGCACAACGGCGACGCCTCCGGGAAGGACTGCGTCGTCGCCGGCTGCCACCTCGATGCGCGCGCCTGGGCCTTCGGCGGCACGCTCTACACCGACGCCGCCGGGACCGCGCGCACCGCCAACGCCGAGATCCGCATCAACGGTCCGGACGGCAAGCTGGTCGCCTCCACGTACAGCGACGTCGACGGGAATTTCTGGTTCGAGTCTTCGGGCGACCCGAAGATCCCCGCCGGCAGCCGCGTCGGCGTCCGGACCGCGGGCAAGGTCATGGACATGGGCGGCACGATCGGCGGCGCACAGGTCGGCTGCCAGAGCGGCGCGTGCCACGGCGCCGGCAACCCCGGCAAGGTTTTCGTCAAGTAACGCCCAATCAAGTAGGGCAGCGGCAAGACGACCAAGAGACCGCGGAGCCACGAAGGAACGGAGGCGAGAGGGCGGGCAGATTGGGCTGCCGATCTCGATCTCGCGCCGCGCGCGTCCACGACAGCTGGGGTCGGTCGCATGTCTCGAACCAAAAAATCTCCGTGGTCGTCTCCGTCTCTCCGTGACTCCGCGGTCTCTTGTCTCGCCCTGTAGGCGCGATCATCAGTAGCGGTGCTGGAAGAGGACATCGAGGATCGACGTGCCCTTGTCGCCGCGCGTGCCGATGAGTGACCACTTCGGCACGAACTGCCACTCGAGGAACAGGTACGTCGTGTCGGGCTCGCGCTGCGAGAAGCCCGACGCGTAGCCGAGCTGCACCTTGAGGTTGCGTCGCAGTCGATAGCCGACCTTGGTGCGCGAGCGGTTCGCGCTCGTGTGGTCCTGCTCCAGATCGAAGTCCTCGTCGAGATCGCCGAGCGCCTGGTTCAGGCCCGACGACGCGAGCCCGGTACCGACGTCGGTCGCGGCCTGCGTGTCGCTCGGTCGAGCGTCACCGGCGCGCGCTTGATTGGGATCGGCGCGACCGAAGAGGAGGATCGAGAGGATCTCGTTCTTCGAGTACGGCGGCTCGGAGCGCAGGGTGAGCTTGCCCGTCTTGAGCGGTCCGTTGAACTCCACCCAGATGCGCGTGCGGTCGGGCGCGTCCCAGTACGCCGCGGCGACGATGATCGGGTCGGTCGGCGCATCGCCCGCGACGAACGTCACGGTGCCGCGGTCGACGATGAAGCGCCGACCCTGCACGTCGATGGTGCCGCCTTGCTTCAACGTGATCTGGCCGGTCATCGCGATCTCGTCGGCGATGTCGACGATGGTGCGTCCCGCGAGGAAGACACGGACGCCACGTCCTTCGAGCTCGACATCGTTGCCGAGCGTCACCGTGAAGCGCGCGGCGAGGTTGTCGGCGGGCTCGGCAGTGCCCGCGGCAATGGCAGCTGCCGCCTCGGCTGCCGCCTTCACGCGCAGCGCGGCGCCCGGCCGAAGGGCCTGCGCGACGAGCTTGCCGTCCCGGCGGCGAATGCCGACCTCGATCGTGGTGTCGGGGTCGATCGACTGCAAGACCTGCGTTCCTCGCGCGGGCACCATGATCTTGGCGCGCGGAACGGTGACGGTGACCGTGAGCGCCTTCTTGTCGGCAGGCATCCTCGCCGAGAGGTGGACCTCACCGGTCGCCGCCGCGAACGTCGCGCCCTCGGCGCTGAGCGGCACACCTTCCTTGGTCGGGACGACGGCGACCACGTCGACGGACTCGAAGCGAAGTCCCCTCATGCGGCCCGCCGCGGACGCCTTGATCTCGCCCGCGCCGATCTT
>JAYTZB010000403.1:0-10920 GCA_043742085.1 Polyangiaceae bacterium | reverse complement strand
GAACCCGCTCCCAGCCCGCTCAGAGCTCGTGCCCGAAGACCACCTTCACCTCGGGAAACGCCTTCTTGAACGCGATCACCTGCTCGAGGCTCCGTCGTGAGTCCTTCGGGTCGCCGTCGTTGAAGCCGCCAGGGATGACACCGTGCTCGAAGCCCCAGCGCGTGTGACTGACGTCGCCGGTCAGCAGCACCGGTCCGCGCTTCGTCACCACCACGAACGCGAGATGTCCGACCGTGTGCCCCGGCGTGGCGACCGCCCATACCGAGCCGTCACCGAACACGTCGAGCGAGGGGCCGAGCGGCGGCATGGCGGGGACGTTCGTGAAGTCGATCTCCTCCAGCGCGGGCACCGCGTGCAGCGCGTCCTCGAAGAACAGGAAGCCGTAGCTCGTGGGGCGCTCGCCTCGGCCGACGACGAACGGCATGTCGCGCGGTAGCCACATCGCGCCTGACACGTGGTCGGGATGAAGATGCGTGAAGAAGATGCCGCGCGGCGTGACGTGCTCCGCATGGAGCCGCGAGACCGCGTCCTCGCCGGGCCGCTGCACGGCGTGGAAGCGCCCGGCGAAGAGGCCGCGCATGTCGCCGCTCGTGTCGGACGCGAACGATCGGTCGAGCCCCGCATCGATGAGGAATGCGCCGCGCTCATCGTGGCGCAGCAGGTGGGCAAAGACGGGCACGTACAGCTCGCCGTCGGCGAACGTGCTGCGCGCCAGGGGATCGCTCATATCGAGAACGTCTTTTCGCGTAACGCGAACGCGGCCGGTCTCCCACGTGTCGAGCGTCACGCGCGCCGGGCGATGCAGCACGGAGGCCCAGTCCTCGGCTCTCGCCGCGGCATGCGGGAACGGCGTGGTGGGCGGCTGATACGAGCCGCACCCCGACGCGAACGTCAGCACGGGGACCAGCACCGCGACGAGCACCGCCGCGGAGGCAAAGGAGGAACGACCGATCGACATGCTTCGTAGCGGCTCAGCATAGCGGTGCTCGTCTTCCACGCGCACGCTCCTCGTTGGCCGCTCGCTTGCAACCAGCAGTGACGGAGGTGCGAGATGAGCCGACTGACACAGCCCGTGGGCCCTGGCGATCACGTCAAGGGCGCGTCCGACGCGCGGGTCAGCATCGTGGAGTACGTCGACTACGAGTGCCCCTTCTGCGCGCGCGCCCACGGCGTCGTGAGCGAGGTCATGGATCGCGTCGGCGACGAGGCATGCCTTCTCGTTCGCCACTTCCCGCTCTCCCAGATCCATCCGCACGCGCTCGACGCGGCACAGGCCGCCGAGGCGGCGGGCGCGCAGGGCTTCTTCTGGGCGATGCACTCGCTGCTCTTCGAGAACCAGCGCGCGCTCGACTTCGATGCGCTGGTCATCTATGCAGACGTGCTCGGCCTCGACGTACCCCGCTTCACGAGCGAGCTACGGAACGCGACGCATCTCGCGAAGATCCAGTCCGACTTCAAGTCGGGGGTGCGCTCCGGCGTGAACGGAACGCCGACGTTCTTCGTCGACGGCGAGCGGCTCGATCGCGGGTGGGACGCCTTCACGCTGATGGCGGCGATCCGCGACCGCCCGCATGCCAGCCAGGACCGGCCGCACGCGCGCTGATCACTTCTTCGGCGCCGGATCCTTCGGCGCTGCTGGCTTCGGCATGAGGTCGTACTGGATGAGGAACTCACGGGCATTCGTGTACGACGTGACGCGCGCGATCTTGCCGCCCTTCAGCTCGAGGACGTCGACGCCGTGGGTGGTCGCGGTCTTGCCGCTGGGCTTCAGCGCGCCGAGCGGTCCCTTGAAGGTGCCCGTCGTCTCCACCTCGGCCACGACCACGTCGCCGAAGGCCCACGCATGCGTGGCGCTCATCGTGAGGTCGGGGAACGCCTTCAACCAGACGCCGAGCTCCTTCTTCGCCCCGTCCTTCCCCTTCACGTCGTCGGGCTGCGCGAGATCGGAATGGACGACGTCGTCGGTCATCATCGCGGCGATAGCCTTGTCGTCCTTCTTCTCGAAGAGCGCGTAGAACGCCTTCACGACGTCGATGTTCGCCTGCTCCTCGGGCGAGTCCTTCGCGGCGACCCACTGCGTCGGCGTGTTGGGCGCTGCCGCGGCACTGCGCACCTTCGCCTTGGAATCGCCCCTTCCGAGCTGGCCCAGGATGGTCATCGGATCGAGGACGTCGAGCTCGCGCTTCACGAGGCCGTCGTCGTCGAACCAGTAGATGCTGAGGCCGCGCCAGCCGACCTTCCTGTTCGTTGGCTTGTCGTCGAGGAAGCCGCCGGTGTCGGTGCCGCTGCCGACCCACTCCACGATCATCACGTCGCCCTTCTGGAGCGCGCGGGTGTTGGCCCACTTGATGTCGGGGAACGCCTTGCCCATCACGGTGAAGCCGCGCTCGCGGCCCTTCTCGATCTCGGCGCGGCCAACCGCCTCGTGCACGCCCTCCTTTCCGGCAGAGACCAGGACGGCGCCCGGCGCAAAGAGCGAGGCCACCTTCTTCGCGTCACGCGTCGCGAGCGCCGCCTCGAGCTCGCCGAGGAACTTCCTCTGCGCGTCGGCCATCACGGGCCTCGGCGGCGGCGCGTCGGTGATGGGCGGCGGCGGCGCGGGCAGGGGAGGCAGGGGAGGCGGCGGCGCAGGCATGGGAGACGGGACGAGCGGCGGCGGCGGCTCTCCTCCGCAACCGGGCAGCGTCGACGCGCCGAGGCCGAGTCCGAGCGTCAGCGCGAGCCCGCCCACGACGAATCGCACTCGCTCGTGTATCGCCATGGCGATTCCGACTTTACCATGGGCCCGCGCCCATGACGTCGACCGTGACCGCCTCTCTCTCGCACCTCCGCGCGCTCAGCTATCGGTTGCCTGACGTGCCCTCGGCGCTCGCGGAGATCGCGCATCTCTCGGCGATCCTCACGCTCCCGCGTGGCACGATCCACGTCGTCAGCGACGTGCACGGCGAGTTCCAGAAGCTGGAGCACGTGCTGCGCAACGGCTCCGGTAGCCTGCGTCCACTCGTGGAGCACACGTTCGGCGCGCACCTCGATGAAGCCTCGCGCGCAACACTCCTGAACCTCATCTACTACCCACGCGAGACGTGGCAGCGCGTCTCCGCGGGGATCGAAGATGCGCCCGCCCGCGCCGCGTTCGTGCGCGACAGCATCCTGCGGGAGCTCGAGCTGCTGCGCGTTCTGATGAAGCGCTACGGGCTCCGGCATGCACGGCGCATCTTTCCCGCCGGCCTGGCAGGCGTGTTCGACGAGCTGGTGTTCTCCCCGCTCCTCGCGCGTGACCCGGCCTACGTGGATGCGCTGCTCGCGCCCTTCATCCGCGACGACGGCGGCATCGAGGTGCTGCGCGCGACGGCCCACATGCTTCGCTCGTTCTCGTCGTACGAGGTCATCGTGGGCGGCGACCTCGGCGATCGCGGGCCGCGCATCGACCGCGTCATCGACGCGCTCCGTCGCCAGCGCAACCTCGCCATCACGTGGGGCAACCACGATGCGGAGTGGATGGGCGCATGCCTCGGTCAGGAGGCGCTCATCGCGACCGTGGTCCGGATATCGCTGCGCTACGGGCGTCTGGCCCAGCTCGAAGAGGGATATGGCATTCCCGTGGAGCCGCTCGAGCAGCTGGTCCACGCCGCGTATGCCGACGATCCCGCTTCGCACTTCCACTCCAAGGGAGAGGATCTCCGTGATCCGATATTGCTCGCGCGGATGCAGAAGGCTGCAGCGATATTGCAATTCAAGCTCGAGGGTCAGACTTCGCGCCGGAATCCCCACTTCGCGCTCGAGAGCCGCTGTCTGCTCCACCAGATTGATCCCATCGCCGGCACGGTGAAGATCGACGGGCGGGCGCATCCGCTCCTCGACAAGGCGTTTCCCACCATCGACTGGACCGATCCGTACGAGCTGTCCGACGCGGAGGCGCGTTGCATCGAGCTCCTCAAGCGCTCGTTCCTGGGCAGTCCGTCGCTCTGGCGCGACATGCGCTTCGTGGCGGACCACGGCGCCATGGTGACGGTGCGCGACGAGAACGTGATCTTCCACGGCTGCGTCCCGTGTGACGACCAGGGCGAGTTTCTCGAGCTCGAGGTCGACGGTGCGCCCAGGAAGGGCAAGGCGCTCTTCGATGCGTGCGACCGCGTGGTGCGCCGCGCCTTCAAGGACCGCGCGCAGGCCGACGTCGACCTCCTCTACTACCTCTGGGCCGGGCCGCGCTCGCCGCTCTTCGGCAAGGACCGCATGGCGACGTTCGAGACGTACTTCGTCGCCGACGAGGCCGCGCACAAGGAGACGAAGAACGCGTATTTCAGCCTGATTCATGTGGTCCCGTTCTGCCTGCGCGTGGGCAAGGAGATGGGCGTCGACCGGCCCGACCTCCTCATCGTCAACGGTCACGTTCCCGTGAAGCTCGAGGCCGGCGAGTCGCCGCTGAAGAAGAGCGGCCTGGCCGTCACCATCGACGGCGCGTTCTCCGAGGCCTACGGCGACCACGGGTTCACCTTGGTCATCGACGCCGACCAGACGTATCTCGCGAAGCACCACCACTTCGAGTCCATCGACACGGCGATCGATGGCGGCGCGGACATCGTCCCCGAGATCCAGAACCTGCGAAAGCACGCGCGGACCATCCGCGTCGGCGACACGCGGCGCGGGGCCGAGCTGCGCGACGAGATCGCGGGCCTCGAGCAGCTCGTGGCCGCGTATCGCGATCGCCTCATCGACCCACCCGCGACGTGACCGGAGCAGACCGATGTTTGTGATCACCGAGACCGTCGACGTCGAGGCCGGCGGCAAGCCGATGCGGATGCTGGTGACGGCGCCCAGGGCCGAAGGGAGCTATCCAGCGATCGTCTGCTATTCGGATATCTTCCAGCTCACCGGTGCGCAGCGGCGCGTCAGCACGCGCTTGGCGGGATATGGATTCGTGGTGGCGACGCCCGAGATCTACCACCGCATCGAGCCGGCCGGCACCGCGCTCGAATTCGACGACGCCGGTCGCGCACGCGGCCTCGAGGACGCGAGGAAGACCCCGGTAGCCGATTTCGACGCCGACTGCCGGACCGCGCTCGACTGGCTGAAGAAGCATCCGCGCGCCAGCGGCCAGCGCCTCGGCGCGATGGGCTTCTGCATCGGCGGCCACCTCGCGTTCCGCGCCGCGCTCCAGCCGGACGTGCGGGGCACGGTCTGCTTCTACCCGACCGGCCTCCACGACGGGAAGCTCGGGCACGACGACGACGCCGGCTCCCTCGCGCGCGCGAAGGACATCGCGGGCGAGCTGCTCCTCGTCTTCGGCACCGCCGATCCCCACGTGCCCGAGGACGCGCGCGCGAAGATCGCCGCGGCCCTCACGCGTGCGGGCACCAGGTTCGCGACGCGGCTCTTCGCGGCCGAGCATGCATTCATGCGCGATGAGGGCCCTCGCTACGATCCGGAGGCCACCGACCGCGCGTGGGACGAGGCGATCGCCTTCCTCCGCCGGACGCTGACACCACGGGCCAGCGCGTCGGCGTGAACGCGCCGCGTCGCGAGACGTTCAGGGGTTGTTCGACGGTGCCGCAACGCACGTGCCGACAGGCACCTTGGTCGCGCCGACGCCGCACTTCAAATGGCCGTCGAGGCAGAGAGGACGTGGCGCGTAGCTGTGGTCCTTGTTGCAGCACTCGAGGTCTTCCTTCTCGGCGCCGCACTGCGCGAAGCAGCACACGCGCCGGCTGCCTCCGCAGCTGAACTTGTCCGTGCCGATGCTGCCGGAGCCGCGCCCGCACTCGCTCGCCGCGCGACAGGTTCCACCGCTCAGGGCGCAAGGCACGGCGCTCACGTTGGTGAGCCCGGACGTGCTGGTCGCGCCGTCCTCCGCGGAGCCGAGGACGTTGCATGCTGCGATCGGGACCAGGGAGAGCAACAAGCCTGCGGTCAGCTTCGTCAGGGTCTTCATCACTGCACCTTTCCTTGGAACGAGCGGACCACCGTGCCGGCAGCGCATTGGTTGTCGACGGGGACGGGGAGAACGGCGGCGTCGAGACCTCCGCCAGGCCCTACCCGGAAGAAGGTCGCGGGTCGGCCCGGGACCGGCACCGTGGTCGGCCCACCAGCGAGGCCGGTGACGACGTCGTCGGGCGAGCGTCCAGAGAACGGAAACGCCACCGCGGACAGGCTTCCGATGTTGAACGTGGCAAGCGGCTCGCAGCCCTCCCTCGCGCAGCCGCCCGGTCCTACGCGTCGATCGAGCATCCACGGCAACCCTTCGAATACGAACGGTTGGGGGCCGAGGTTGAGATCGAACTCGAGGGCGACCGGCGGCTCGAAGCCGCCGAGGCTGATACCGAGCGGGCGCGCATATTCGCCTTGATTGGCCGGGCTCCCCAGCATGTCCAGGGTGACGGGCACCGGCGGCCCGCCGCGAGAGGCAAGCGCGATTGCCGCCGACTTGTGGCGCGTGCGCGCCATCAGCTCGCGCGAGAGGGGGCTGAGCACGGAGAAGTTCTCCTCGAGCGTGCCACCACCCGCGCACTTCCCGGCGAAGGCGGCGGTCAGCAACCCGGCATTGAGCAGGTTCGTGCACGGCTGCTCGGGCTTCACCGCGAGTGGCGGAAATGTGACGTCGTAGGCGATGCGCCAGATGTTCACGCCCGTGGGCCGGCTCCCGAGCCCCTTGGTACCGATGTTGTTGAACGTGGAAGCGATGGGATCCCGGTTGAACGACCCATCAGTCGGATCCACCCGAAGCGCGAAGAGGTCGACGTCGTTACCGAGATTGGGAGGCGCCGACGTGCCGGGCAGCGTCCCCTGACCGAGGGCGCGCCATCGTGCGCGATTGCGTCCGAAGCTCGGCATGTCCCAGACGACCTCGACGATCTGCACGTAGTCAGGCTGCGTCGGGTCGTCTCGAGTGAGCAATCCAATGTTGATCGTGACGCTGTGTGCGGACAGGAAACGAACTCCGTGGACCGTCTCGAAGTTGCCATTCACGAAGACGTTGTCACCGACCTTGAGCGGCGCGAATCGGGTGGAATCCGCGGCTATCGGGTCGACATTGGTGGCCGGCCGGTTCGTCATCGGACAGAACGGGTCGCCCGCGCCCGTCGCCGGATTCGCGCCGACACGACGCGCGCTGGTGAATGCGCCGCCGGCGTCGACGGGGACGCGCGTGCTCGGAATGCAGAGCGGATATCCACTGAGGAAGCTGAACGTGTAATTCACCGGGTCGTTGGTGAATCGGGGATCGGCGCTGCAGTTCGGCCCGCCGTCGCAACCCGCTCCGCTCTGGATGGACTGCGCGCCGGACGGATCGTTGAAGCGCACCAACGTGCCTTGCGCGGGATCGCCCTTGACGCCGTCCACGCGGAAGGACCCCTCGGCGAAGTCGATGAACGTGACGTCGCCGTTGATGGCGGTGAGGCCTTTCTGGATGAAGACGTCACCCGCGATGACCTCGCCGCATCGCGTGCGGTTGGCCGCGAGCGTCACGAAGCCACCGCGCCCTCCGGTACAGGTGTCGGCGGCGGCCAGGCCGCTCTCGTTCTTGGCGAGGCATGCTGCCGGGGCCTGAGCGAAGATCTGCCTGGCGGTGAGACGGTTCGCCGGAAGATCGATGAGCAGATTGGCCGGTAGCGTGACGCTCTCGCCGGCGACGACGAGCGTCGCTGCGCAGAAGTCGTCGGCGCACCCGGGTGCAAGGGTGAAGCTCTCGATCTCTGCCAGGAAGATCGGCGCCTGCGTGGCCTGCGCCCGCGCGTCCGTGTCTGCCGAAACAACGAGGAGGGCAAGGGCTGCAATCGCGCCCAGCCTGAAGACGAGGTTGTTCATGATGGTGGGTTCCTGATCACTTCGGCTGGAAGGGCTTGAGAGGACCGAGGCCGAGGGCGCTGCGACCGCGGGCCCCCACGGCAGGGACGTCGATGAAGGTCGGGCCAGGGCCGGAGGCGTTTCCGTTCGGCAACATGATGGACGGATGATCGAAGGGCGCTTGCTCCCAGCGCACGCGGTCGTCGGTGAACGACTTCAAGAAGGCGACGAGCGCCGCCTTGGCCTTCTTGGGAAGGAAGAGTCGCTGCACGTCGGCATCCATGTTCGAGTCGTTGGTGGCGTAGGCGGTGGAGTCCTTGCCGGTGACGGTCTGCTCGCCGTCGAGCGTGACGTGCTTGCCGCCCCGCCGGTCGCCGCCTCGGTTGTAGAAATCGACGACCTGTTCCAGCGTGGCCTGACCGCCGTTGTGGAAGTACGGGCCGGTGAGCTCCACGTTGCGGAGCGTCGGCGTCTTGAAGCAGCCGTCCGTGGCCTCGCGCTCGCTTGCCTGCGGGTCCTGCCCGCGGTTGAGCACGAACTTGCTGTTGTCGAAGTGGAGGTCTAGCGCCGGGGGCCCGCCGCTGGCGGCGCGCTTCGCCTCACGCGCCAGCGATAGCGGATTTCCCCAGGGGTCCCAGCCGCCGATGCCGACGTCCTCGGTCGTCGGGCGAACGCCGATGTTGTAATAGCCATTGTCGTAGAGCGCAATTCGGCCGTCGCTCATGGCCATTCGCTCGATGGGATTCGTCTCGTTGCGCTCCTTGCCGAAGGAGAATGCTGCGCCGCTGATGGCGGGGCCATGATGGCAGCCGATGCAGCCCGCTGGCCCCTCGAACAGCGATTTGCCATAGATTTGCTGGGCAGTGAGCGCCCGCTTGTTGCCGTCGAGATAGCGGTCGATCGGCGCGTCGTCCGAGAGCAACGTCGCCTCGTAGAGCATGATGGACAGTCCCCAGAACAATCCAAAATTGCGCTCCAGCTGCGTATTGCCAGACGCGGTGAGAGTCGGCGACGCCCAGTACCTGGGTTCGAACGCCTTCTGGATCATCACTTCGTACGTCGACGTGAGGCCATTGCCGCTCGGGTCCCGCAGGGGGCCGAGCACGCTGTCGTCGGAGGCGACCTGCTGGAGGGCGAGCGCCCTTCGCGAACGCAGCTTGTGACCGACATCCGCGAGGGAGCGTCCCTCGCACGACATCTCGAAGCCACTGAGGATCGGACCGACCGCCTGCGAGCCGAGCGCGGCATTCTCGAGGTGCATCGTCACCTCGCGCGTCGTGCCGTCGTCCTGCAACTCGACGATGCTCGCCCCGAGATCGCGTGGACCGAACGGCGAGACACCGTTGAAGGCGTTGTTCGCTCGGCCGTCCCAGAACAGGCGGTCGAAGAGGGCCGCGTTGATGACGGTCGGGGTATTGCGCGGCTCGACGCGCCGGATCCTCTTCGACGTCTTGCCCGTGCGGACGACGAAGAAGTCGGGCGCGTCGGTGCAGGTGTCGCGGCCCTCGCTGTCGGGATCCGTCGCCACGAACGTCCGCCGGAAGACACCCTGCGACGAGACGACGTCGTCGGTGTCGAACAGTACCCTCGAATCGGGGTCGTTCACGTCGGAGAGCCGGTGGAAGGGAAAGTCGTCGTCGTGGAGGGTGTAGTTCGGTCCACCTTTGCCGTCGGCCGTGCGGTCGAACGTCTGGCTCTTGGGCGGCCCGGCGACGTTGTTCAACCCGGGGCTCAGCTGGTTCTTCGTCCGATCGTCGGCGCCGGCGTGCGCATGACAGCTCGCGCAGGCCTGCCCGTCGCTGCCTGCCTGCATGTCCCAGAAGAGAGCCTTTCCGAGCACGATGGCCGCCGCGCGATCACGGACGATGGTGCCGAGAGCCTTCGGCTCGGCGGGCTTCACTCCCCTGAGCGACTGGAGCGTGTTGATCGGTAGCTCCGCCGCGGGATCAGGGACGCGCGTGAGATCGACTCCTTGCGGATCGCTGGGCTTCTCGTCATTCGCCTCGTTGCCTGCCGCGCCGCATCCGAGCGGCGAAGCAAGCGCGAGGAGCGAAGCGAGGATGCAGGTGGCCATGACCGCAATGCGGCTGTATTCACGTTCGAGATTCATTTGGCTGACTCCTCGCGTGAACGGGATCAGGGACAAGAGCCAGTGCCGGCAGCACCGACGGCAGGACGCGTCGGCCCATCGGGCAACGCGAGCGACGGGTGATCGAACGGAGCTCGTTCCTTCTCCGTGCGACAGTCCGTGAGCCCGTTGGTCAGGAAGTCGACGAGCGCAGCGACGTCGCGGGAGTCGAGTCCGAGGCGCTTCACGCGACTCGCCTTTTCCAGATTCGCGAAGTCGCCCCCATTGTTGTAGAAATTCACGACGGACGTGAGTGTTGCCTTGTCGCCGTTATGGAAGTACGGCGCGGTTAGCTTCACATTGCGGAGCTGCGGAGTCTTGAATGCGCCACGATTGCGCGTGGAGCCGTTGACCGCGAACGGGGCGTTGCCCGGTCCCGTGCCGGCGCGTCCGAGGTCCTCCGCGGTGGGCCGCACGCCGACGTTGTGGAATCCCTGGTCGCCGCCGTCCTCGTTCACGAGGCCGCGCAAGGCGGCGAAGGAGACCGTCGCGTCGGAGAGCTCCGCGCCGGCGTGGCAACTGGTACAGCCCGCTTTTCCGGTGAAGCGGTCCAGGCCGCGCTGCTGATTCGGTGTCAGTGCGGACAGGTTCCCGCCCAGATATCTGTCGAGCGGGGTGTCATTGGGAATCAGCGTCGACTCGTACGCTTGAATGGCTTGTCCCCAGTATGTGGAGAACTTGTAGAGTGCAGCACTGCCGGACGCGTCTGGGCCGAATGCCTTGACTAGCAAAGCGCCATACGAAGTGGTCAATCCCTTGTTGGGCGCAGCCGAGAGGCCGCCCAGCACGCTGTCGGTAACGCTCACGCTCTGGAGCTGGAGTGGCTGGCGAGCCAGTAGCTTCTGCGCGAGGCTGTTCGGTCCGTTGAAGGGTCGACCCGCGCACGCCATCTCGACGCCGTTGTTCGCGGGCCCGGTCGCCTGCGATGCCAGCGCGCTGTTTCCCATGCTGTTCATCGGCGTTTGAAGCGCATTCGCAGTCGCGCCGAATGGATCGACGCCGTTGAACGTGTG
>JAYTZB010000402.1:0-8024 GCA_043742085.1 Polyangiaceae bacterium | reverse complement strand
CCTTCGCCGGCGGCCCGCCGAAGGACCTCTTCTTCGTCGACCTCGCTGCCCGCACCGGCAGCGTGCTTGCGCTCGCGAGCTCGTACGACGGTCAGGACGACGCGGGGGTCATCTTCTTCAAGACGACGATCTTCGAGACCAAGGACGAGGGCAAGACGTTCGCCGCGCTGCCCGCGGCGGTCGCGCCTTCGTTGCTCGGCGAGACCGTCGACGTCACGCCCAGCGATCCCGATCGCATCTACCTGTCCGCCGTGCGCGATCCCGGTACCGCGGCCACGGCGTACCTGCTCACGTCGACCGATCACGGCAAGACGTTCACGGAGAGCCCGGTTCCGCTCGTGCAGCCCGAGCACTCGCTGTTCATTGCTGCCGTCGATCCGCTGAACGCCAATCGTCTCTACGTGCGGACGTTCAGCGCCATCGACATGCCGTCACGACTGCTCGTCAGCGACGACGCGGGGAAGACGTTTCGCACCATTTTTACCGGCACGGGAGCCCTCCTCGGCTTCGCCGTGTCGAAGGACGGCTCGCGGGTCTACGTCGGCGGTCCCAAGGACGGCCTGCGCGTCGCGAGCAGCACGGACTTCAACTTCGTGCAGAAGTCGACCGTGGAGGTCCACTGCCTCACGTACTCCGACGACGGGCTTTGGGCGTGCTCGACGGAGAAGAGCGGCTTCGTGGTGGGGCTCACCAAGGACGAAGGCGGTTCGTTCGAGAGCAAGCTGCACTTCTGCGACATCCGCGGCCCGCTCACCTGCGCCGCGGGCACGACGACCAACACCGAATGCTCGCTCGGCGGAACGGGGTCGAACGCGTTCCCGCCCTGGCCGCAGCAACGCGCCACGCTCGGTTGCAGCACCACCGCGCCTGACGCCGGTGGCATCGACGGCTCGGTCGACCCCGACGGCGGGACGAGCCCGACCGGTCCCGACGCGATGAACGGCGGTGGCGGTGGTTGCTCGGTACGCGCGCCCGCGCCGATGCCGGTCGCCGCGCTGCTCGCCGGCGTGGCCGCGTCGATCGCGCTGCTCCGACGTCGCCGGCGCTGAGCCCCTCGTCGAGCCAGCGCTCGCGCTAACCGATCTGCCAACGAGCTAGCTCGAGCGCGAATCACCATCTGGTGCCCCGCGTGCGCGCCGGTGAGGGCCTAAGGTCTTGCTGGGGATCAGAAACGACGATGGCTTCAGACACGCGCGAGCGCTATCGGGAGCTCATCGAGGCCTCCTTCGACCTCGTGTGGTCGATCGACCTGTCGGGTCGGATCACGTTCATCAACGGTGCCACACGCGTCGTATTCGGTCGCGAGCCGGAGGAGATGATCGGTCAGCTCTTCTCCGAGCTCGTCTCGATCGAAGATCGCGCGCGGACGATCACCGAGTTCGCGAGCGTGTTGAGAGACGCGGCGGACAGCGTCAACGTGGAGAACGCGGTTCATGGAAAAGACGGGCGCCTCGTGCCTCTCCTCACGAACGTCCGCATGGTGCGCGACGCCGAGGGCGTCGTCACCGGCATCGCAGGCATCTCGCGCGACATCACGGCGCTCAAGGAAGCGGCGAGCGAGCTGCAACGGCAGGCGGAGGAGCAACGGCAGCTCGCGGCGCAGCTCGACGTACAGCGCGCACGTCTCGCCGAGGCGCAGGCGGTGGCTAAGGTCGGCAGCTGGGATCTCGACCTGCTCACCAACATGTTGACGTGGTCGGACGAGACCTATCGGATCTTCGAGATCGAGAAGAGCGCGTTCGGAGCCTCCTACGAGGCGTTCCTCGAGCGCGTGCACCCGGACGATCGCGAGCTCGTCAACCGCACCTACGCGGAGTCGGTCGTGAAGCGCGTCCCGTACGCGATCGATCATCGCATGCAGCTCCCCAGCGGACGCGTGAAGATCGTCCACGAGCGCTGCCAGACGTTCTACGACGACAACGGGCGCGCGTTCCGATCCGCCGGCACGTGTCAGGACGTGACGGAGTCGAGGCTGGCCGAGTCCGCGCTGTACGAATCACGCCAGGCTCTACGAGGCGTTCTCGACAGCGTCCCCCAGCGCGTCTTCTGGAAGGATCGCCACTCGGTCTACCTCGGATGCAACCGCCCGTTCGCGGCGGACATGGGCTTCGCCGATCCGAACGACGTCGTCGGCAAGACCGACGACGACGCTACCTGGAAGGCCTCCGCCGACCTCTATCGCCGCGACGATCGGGAGGTGATTCGCTCGGGCGAGGCCAGGCTCAACTACGAGGAGCCGATGGAGTTCGCAGACGGTCGCAAGGGCTGGTTGCGAACCAGCAAGATCCCGCTGCGTGGCCGTGACGGAGGAGTCGTCGGCCTCATCGGCACCTACGAGGACATCACCGAGCACAGGCGACTCGAAGCACAGCACCAGCACGCGCAGCGCCTCCAGAGCATCGGAACGCTCGCCGCCGGCATGGCGCACGAGATCAACAACCCGCTCACGTATGTCACCGGCAACATCGAGATCTGCCGCGAATGGTTGCAGAGCGCGATCGCCCAGCTGCGCCGTCACATCGACGCGCCTCTCGACGCTCGCGCCTGTGAGAGCGTGCTCCAGGGACTCCTCGAGCTCGACGAGCCGTTGCGAGACGCGACCGAAGGCGCCGACCGGGTACGGCGGCTGGTCCTCGACATCAAGCGTATGGCGCACACCGACGACACGCCGCGCACGCCGCGCGATCTCCTGGGCATCGTCGAGACGGCGATCAAGATGACCGCTCACGCCGTGCGGCACGCGGCGGTCCTTCGGACGAGCTTCGCGAAGATCCCTCTCGTCGATGGCGCGGAAGGTCCGCTCGTCCAGGTGTTCACGAACCTGTTGCTCAACGCGGCAGACGCGATTGGCGTGGGCCGTGCCGAGGTCAACGAGATCACGGTGACGTCGTTCACGGACGACGCCGGTTGGGCGTGCGTGGAGGTCCGTGACACGGGGCCGGGAGTGCGCCCCGAGGTGTTGCCGCGGATCTTCGACCCGTTCTTCACGACGAAGCGCGTCGGATCCGGCATGGGCCTCGGCCTGTCGACCTCGCATAGCATCGTCACTTCGTTCGGCGGACGACTCACCGTCGAGAGCCCGCCGGGCAGCGGCGCCGTGTTTCGGGTGAGCTTTCCCCCGGCCGCGGCCGGCGCAGTGCCCGGTGCGCCGCCCAGTCAACCGACGCTGCCGCACAGGCGCGGCAAGGTACTCGTCATCGACGACGAGAGCGCGGTCGCCACGGCGATGGGGCGCATGCTCCGCAACCAGCACGACGTCACGGTGCTCACGGACGCCCGCGAGGCCCTGTCGATGATCGCGGCCGGTAGCTCCTACGATCTCATCTTCTGCGACCTGATGATGCCCAACCTCTCCGGCGTCGAGGTCTACGATCTGATGGCGGCGACCAACAAGGTGCAGGCGAGCAAGATCGTCTTCATGACGGGCGGCGCGTTCACGGCCGCGTCGCAGGACTTCCTGGACCGCATCGGCGGCGTGCACATCACGAAGCCCTTCACGGCCGAGACCGTCCGCGCGATCGCGGCGGCCTGCGTGGTGCCGGACTGATGGCGGTGCGAGCGCGAGGCGCTCAGACCTCGAACTCGGCCTTCTCCAGGATCTCGCGGACGCGCCACAGGAACGAGTTCGCTGCGACGCCGTCGACGATGCGGTGGTCGTAGCTCAAGGCCATGTACATGACCGGGTGGATGGCGATCTGGTCCTCCTTGTCGGGACCCTCCACCACCACCGCTCTCTTCTTAATCTCGCCCATGCGCAGGATGGCGACGTTGGGCTGGTTGATGATCGCGCCGCCGAAGAGGTTGCCCTTGAGCCCCGGGTTCGAGACCGAGAACGTGGAGCCCGAGAGATCGTCGATGGTGATCTTGCCGGTGCGCGCGCGGCCGGCGACGTCGTCGATGGCGCGCACGATGCCACGAACGCCGAGCTCGTCAGCGCGGCGCACCACCGGGACGACGAGACCGTCCGGCGAGTCGACCGCGACGCCGATGTTCACGTCCTTGAAGATCACGAACGAGTCGTCGAGGACGCGCGCGTTGACCGTGGGGTTCTCGCGGACGGCACGAGCGACCGCCACCACCACGAAGGCGAGCATGGTGAGGCTCATGCCCTCCTTCTTGTAGCGATCCTTGTTGGCCTCGCGCAGGCGCGCGGAGCGGAAGAGATCGCACTCGGCGACGGTCACCACGTGGGGCGACGCGGTCTTCGAGTACACCATGTGATCGGCGGTGATGCGCCGGCGGCGTGTGAAGGGCACCACCTGATCGCCGGGCTTCGGACGGTACGGCGGCACCTTGAAGGAGCCGAAGCCGACGCCGGGTACGGGCGGGACGAAACCGCCGCCCTGGTTGATCATCTGCGCGATGGCGGGCGCTGCGCTACCGGCGCTCGCGCCTGCGCCGCCTCCGACCTGCGTGCGGAGCTGCGCATCGGACTGGGCGCGCTGCGCGACCGACATCGGCGGCTCGGTGCGGGGCGGCACGTCGACACCGGCGCGGAGGACGTCCTCGCGCGTGATGCGCCCGTGGTCGCCGGAGCCCTGGACGCTCTTGAGATCGACGCCCTGCTCGAGCGCGGCGCGGCGCGCGGTCGGCGATGCGAGCGGGCCCATGGCGCCTTGCGAGCTCGGGCCGGCGCCTCCGCCGATCGAGCTCGGCGGAACCGGTGCGTCGCCGCGCGTGGTGACGTTCGGCGAGGCCATGACCGGAGCCGGCGCCTCGACACTGCTCGGCGCGGCGCCCGTTGCGGCACCGGTCGCGGAGTCGTCGATCTGGCAGATGACGGTGCGCACCGGCACGACGTCGCCTTCCTTCGCGAGCAGCTTCATCACGCGACCGCCGACGGGAGCGGGCAGCTCGCTATCGGCCTTGTCGGTGGCGATCTCGGCGATCGGTTGGTCCTTCGTGACGACGTCGCCCTCCTTGACGCGCCACTTGGTGATGGTTCCCTCGGACACGCTCTCGCCGAGCTGGGGCACGGTCACGTCGATCAACATTGGGCCTCGCACGCTACCGTACGCATGGGGCGCTTCGCAACGCAGTCAAGCGACCGAGAGCGCAGGAAATGGCCGGAAACGCCTTGGAAACATCCCGGCGTGCCGGCCGTGAGCCGGCTCAGTCGCGCTTGACGAACGACGCCACGAAGTACCCGTCGGTTTCGTGCTCGTGCGGCATCAAGCGAAAGGAGGTGGCACCTGCGGACGTGAGGCTCGCGGCGAGCTCGCCATCGAACGGCGACGGCATGAGGCCCATCGCCTCGGCGCCGGCCACCACGTCCTCGGCCTCCTCGCGCAACACGCTGCAGACGGCGTAGACCAGGCGGCCGCCGGGTCGCACGAGGCCGGCGACGCGCGCGAGGATCGCGCGCTGGAGCTCGGCGAGCGCCGGGAGATCGGCGGCCTTCCTGCGGAGCAGGAGCTCGGGGCGCCGCCGGATGGTGCCGGTACCCGAGCACGGCGCATCGACGAGGATGCGGTC
The DNA here is from genome assembly GCA_043742085.1 of Polyangiaceae bacterium. Taxonomy (GTDB): domain Bacteria; phylum Myxococcota_A; class Polyangia; order Polyangiales; family Polyangiaceae; genus Labilithrix. The sequence goes on along the minus strand of JAYTZB010000402.1, from coordinate 2,549 downwards.
GTACGGGCCGCTCGCGCCACCGGTGCCTGCTACCCAGTCGACGGCGAACGTGGCGCGCGGCGCGGCGCCGATCCGCTCGAGCTCGGTCACGAGGCGTTCGAGCTTCGCGGGATGGAGATCGGCAGCGTCGACTGCACCGCTCGCTCCGACCAGGCGCGCGAGGAGACCGGTCTTGTTGCCGCGTCCGGCGCACGCATCCAGCACGGTCTCCCCTGCCCGTGCGCCGAGCGAGAGCGCGACGACCTGCGAGCCCTCCTCCTGCGAGGTCCAGGCGCCCTCCTCCCAGCCCGGTAGATCCGTGAGGCGTCCGGCGCCGCGCGCGACGATGGCGAGCGGGGAAACTCGGCCCTTCGTGATGGTCGCCTCGGGTCGCGCCTCACGCAGGCGTGCGATCCACGTCTCGCGATCCTCGCCGTTCTCGACACGCAGACCGAGCGGCGGCGATTCTTCGGACGCGAGAAGACGAAGTGCCCCTGCCTCTCCGACCGCGCTCACGATGGCGCGCGCGAGCGCGGGGTCGGCGGCATCGAGCGCGGCTCTCGCGATCTCCTCGGCAGAGGGCTTCGGCTCGGCGGCGAGCTTGCGCAGAACGGCATTCGCGAACCCGGCGACGCGCGGACCACGCAGCGCCTTCACGACGTTCACCGCCTCGTCGACGGCGGCGAACGCCGGCACGCGCGTGAGCACGAGCACCTGATACGCGGCGACGAGGAGCTGCGCGCGGACCTGCACGTCGACCGAGCCGATGCCGCGCGTCGCATGCCGATCGAGCCGCTTGGTGAGCCAGCCGAGCAGCCGCAGCGTTCCATAGGCGAGCTCGGTGGCGAGCGCGCGATCACGCGCGTCGAGCTGCACGTTGCGTTCGAGCTCCGCATCGAGCGCTGCCGCAGCGAATGCCTTGTCGCGCAGGACGCGCACGACGACCTCCGCAGCGACGCTGCGCGCGGTGGGAGCTCTGCGCGGCGCACTCACTCAGGCTTGAGGCGAAGAGTCGGGGGCGGCGGATACGTCGCGTTCGCCGTGAAGTAGGGCTGCATGTGCACGACCACCTTCTCACAGACACCGAGCGTGAGCCCGCCGCCGTTCGCCTTGGTGAGGCCCGGACAGAACTGGCTCGCGCCCGACTCCGGGCTCGAATAGCCGGAGCCCCAGGCGACGCCCTCGGAGATCTGACCGGTGCACGCGAGGCGCTCGTTGTCGTTCGCGGGGGCCGTGGGACGACGGTAGACGGTGAGGAAGGCGTCGTCCTTCTGGCCACTGGCGGTGCAGACCGCCCACGCAGAGAGCGTGACGCCGACGCCCGCCGTGTTCTGCACGACCCAGTACCGACCCGGACGCAGCGTGTTGGGATCGAGCGTCGTGGCGGCGCAGCTGCTGTCGGGGCCGGCATCCGAGAAGACCGACATCAGCGGTGCGCCCACGAAGCCCGTGGGGAGCGTGGTGACGTTGCCGACCGCGCCGAGCGCGACATCGACACCGCTCGTGTCGCAGCCGACGGTGAGCGTCTTCGCTGCGCTCGTGCCGCCGCCGGGCGCGGGGTTGGTGACGGTGATCGCCACGCTGCCCGGGCTGAGGAGGTGGTTGGCCGGGACGACCGCGCTGAGCGTCGTCGCGCTGACGTACGACGTCATCACGAGGATGCCGTTGCTGCTCGCCGTGCTCGTCGAGACGAAACCGCTGCCGGTGATGGTGATGGTCTTGTCGGGAGAACCGGCGACGACGGCAGACGGATTCACGCTCGTGATGCTCGGCACGCCGTTGTTGACGGTGAACGCGAGCGCCGCCGACGTTCCGCCACCGGGCGCCGCGTTGACCACGCGGACCGAGATCGACGCGGCGTTCGCGAGCTGCGCGGCGGTGAGCGTCGCCTTGAGATGGGTCGCGTCCTGATACGTGGTCGCTGCCGGCGCGCCGTCGAACGTGATCTGCGAGGTGATGAAGAAGCCGAGGCCCGTCACCACCACGTCGGTGGGACCCGAGCCGACCGCAGCGCTCGACGGAGCGAGCGACGTGGACTGCGGCGCGGGATACTGCACGCGGAAGACGACGGGGGCGGTGACGCCGCCGCCGGGGGGCGGATTGCTGACGGCGACCGGGAAGTCCCCGGCGGCGCCGAGCGAAGACGAGGGCACCTGCGCGGTCACGACCGTGCCGCTCACGTACGCGGTGGCGAGCGCGGCGCCGTTGAAGAGGACGACGCTGCCCGGCACGAACCCCGAGCCGTTGACGGTCATCGAGAGCGAGGCCGATCCCACGAACGCCGCCGACGGATTGATCGCCTGGATCGCAGCCGTGGGGTTCGCGACCGTGAACGAGATGGCGCTCGACGTGCCGCCGCCCGGCGCCGGATTGACGACGGTGATCGGCGCCGTGCCCGAGCTGACGAGGAGGCTCGCGGGGATGGTCGCCGAGAGCGACGTCGAGCTGCCGAACGTCGTCGTCAGATCGGTGGAGCCGTAGACGATCTTCGCGCCGGGGACGAAGCCGGTACCCGCGGCAGTGAGCGACGTCGCGGCGGAGCCGGCGACGACCGAGAGCGGCGAGAGGCT
>JAYTZB010000401.1:0-2695 GCA_043742085.1 Polyangiaceae bacterium | reverse complement strand
GCCCGCGAGGCCAGCGCAACGAAGCTCTATTGCGCGCGCGCGGCCACGGATTGCGCGATGGAGGCCGTCCAGCTCATGGGAGGCGCCGGTTACATGACGGGGAGCGTGGTCGAGATGATGGCCCGCGACGCCAAGCTCTTTCAGATCGGAGGCGGCACGGACGAGATCCAAATTTTGCGGATCGCTCGCGAGCTCCTCGAAGCCCCGTGATGACTACCGAAACGTGATCGGCGTGGTGGTCGGTGAGTACTTGTTGTCGAGCTCGCCGTCGACGACGCGGAGGGCGTCCATGCCCCAGTCGTATCCGAAGTCGGTGAACTGAGCGGCCTTGAGGATGTCGGTGTAGCTCGACTGCTTGCCGTTGATGATCGCGCCCACCAGGCGTCCCATCGCGGGGCCGCTCTCGTTGACCCAGCTCTCGAGCCCGTTCGTGACGAGCTCGAGGTTCTTGGTGCCGCCCGCCTTCAGCGGGAAGTAATCCTTCTCGTAGTAGTTGTACGAGACGCAGCCGTTGACGTTCATGACCTGGTAGGTCGCCGGGAAGTCAGCCGCGGTGAAGCGGCTGGGATCGAGCGGGCCGTAGCCGATGTACGAGTGGCCGTTGTAGACGAAGATGTCGCTCGTCTTGATCAGGCGCTTGTGCGGCGTCGAGTCGGTCTCGGCGCCGAAGTACGACTGGAGCTTGATGGTGACCGGCTTGGTCTGGCCGTTCATGGTGACCTGGACGGGCACCTCGAACGAGATGTAGCGGTGCACGACGTTGTCGGCGATGGCCTTGCGGAGCGCGTCGCGGTTGGCGTACGTGATGCCGGCGGGGTTGCGGTTGTCGAGCTCGAACGCGATCACGTCCTCGAACGACGCGAACGTCACGTTGGTGGAGCCGACCTTGTACTTGAGGATATCGGTCTGCGGGTCGACCGAGGCGAGCTTGAAGCCGGGGCGAGCCTTGAAGACCTCGCGGAGGCCGCCCATCCACATGTCGAAGCCCTCGTCCTCGAAGGTGTCGTGGTGCTCACCCGCCGCCCAGTCGGCCATCATGCCGGAGACCATGCCGACGACGAGCTTGCCGGACTCGACGCCGCCGCCGTAGAGGCGGTCGTACTCGGGGTACTTGGTGGCGGTGGTCTGCGTCGTCGACTTGAGGTTCGCCTGCATCGGGATGTACAGGCGGTTGACCTCGCTCACCGGGATCTGACCAGCCGTGAGGCCGTGGCGATCGGCGTCGATCTTCTGCTGCTCGGCGACCATGGCCGGCTTGCACGTCGAGACCGACGGGTCGAACACGTACCAGATGGAGCCCGTGAACTCCTTCGCTTCCTTGTCGTTCGCCGTGCACTCGGGAAGGACGCGGTCGGTCTTCGAGGCGTAGTTGGAGCCGAGGAGCGCGAGCGACATCGCCGTGCGCGTGGCCATCGGGGTCGGGACGAGCGCGTTGTCCGTGTACGTGTACGAGACCTTCGTCATCTTCGTGGCCGTGCCGGGATGGGCGGGGTCGACGACGGAGACCGGGGTCTTCAGGAACGTGGTCGGGTCGACGTCCTTGAGCTCGCGGCTGTTGACGCCGACCTTCGCCGTGCGAAGCGCGCCGAACGCCGACTGCGTCTGCTGCTTCACCGCGCGGAGGATGTCCGAGTCGCTCGCGCCGTCGGCCACGTAGACGTAGCCGGCGAACTGGAGCTTGCGCGCGCGGGCGGTGAGGCTCGTGAGGTCCTCCTCGCCTCCCTGCACGGACTCTTCGCTGCCGTCGGTGGGGGCTGCGCACGCGACGGCGGTGCTGGCAGCGAGGAGCATCATGAGGGGGTAGCGCGTCAGGGAGAGCTTCATTGTGCTGAGGTCGGTGTAGCTCCGGTGTAGGTGAATGCAAGCTGTCGACGTACAGAAACTTACTGAGACCTTCACGAGACGTCGTAACCGCTCGTAACAACTTGTCTCTTTCGGACACGTTAAAGTTGATTTCTTTCCTGGGTAACTGGAGCCCCTGCCGGGCCAAGAGCGGTGGAATCGAATCTCCTCGCGCCCCGTAAAGGATTCTCGTGCCCCAAAGCCTTCACCGAACCTGGAGCGCGCTGGGTATTGCCGCGCTCGCCGTGCTCTTCGTTGCCTTCCTCGTGGGCCGCGACGTCGTGCGCGACGTCTACCCCGGATGCGGCGTCTCGCTGGAGACCGGCCCTTTCGCCGTCGACGAGGAGAGCGCCGCGCTCGTGCCCGTCGCGCTCGAGACGACCGAGCCGGTGCCGAGCTCGTCGCGAGGGTTCCAGCTTCGCTTCGACACGCACTGGTCCGACATCACCACGTCGCACTCCAACGTTCGCGTCGTCTGGAACGACGTGGCCCTCGATGGCAAGCCTTGCACGTGCGGAACGATCCCGATCGCGCTCTCCGGTGAACGCCCTTCGGACCTGCGCCTCTACCGCGTCGAGGGCACCGAGCAGTACGTGGTGAAGGGACGGCCCGTCACCAACGACCTCCGCAACGAGCTCCGCGAGTCGTTCGTGGTGAAGCACGGCCCTGCGCGTCACTTCCAGCCCGACCGGGTCTTCACCGCGCATCACCTCCCGGCGTTCGTGGTCCTCCTCGCGCTCGGCGCGCTCGGTGTGGCGCTCGTTCGTTCGCGTCGGGTGATGAGCTACGCGCTCCGCCTCCACACGTGGACCGAAGCGACCCTGACCCGCGAGGGGCTCCTGGAAGGCGCAGC
>JAYTZB010000400.1:0-1616 GCA_043742085.1 Polyangiaceae bacterium | reverse complement strand
TGCTTGTTCTCGCCGCGCGCCGCGTAGATGCGCTCCAGGTTCTCGATCGCGGGGATGAACTGCGGATCGACCTCGAGGGCCCGCTGGAAGTACGTGACGGCCTGATCCGTCTGGCTCATCTGGCTGTCGAGCAGCTCGCCGAGCTCGGTCTGGATCTCCTTGCGATCCGTGTCCGAGACCGCGACGTCGAGCGCACGCGTGAGCGTTGCTCCGAGCTGCTGCCAGTTGCCGTTCTTGCGATAGAGCTGCCCCATCTGGCGCAGCGCTCCGACGTTGTTCGGATCGAGCGCGACGATCTGCGCGTAGTAGGGCTGCGCGTACTCGGGGTGACCGAGGTCGTCGCCGTACCACTTGGCGAGGTGCAGAGAGAGCCGGATCTTCTGATGCGGCTCGGTCTGCGCCTGCAGCCAGTTGTTCGCGGTCTGGATGACCTCGCCCCAGCGACCCGTGGCCTGCGCCATGCGCTCGAGGTACTTCGAGGTCTTCTGATCGTGGAAGTCCTCGCCGAGCGCGTTGATGAGCGCGTCGAGGGCCTGGTTCTTGTCTTCGAGCTTCTCCTCGAAGACGCCGGCGATGCGACGGAGCAGCTCCGTCTTGTCGCTCGTCTCCTCACGCGTATCGAGACGCGCGAGATAGAGCTCGATGAGCGGCTCCCATCGACCTGCGTTGGTGTGGAGCTTCTCGAGCTCCTTGAACGCCTCGTCGTGGGCGGCATCGACCTCGAGGATCTTCTGCCAGGCGGGCGTGGCCTTGTCGGGCTCGGCGACCGTCTCGCGCCACAGCTCGGCGACCTGACGGTACTCCTCGATCTTGGCTGCGGGATCCTCGAGAGCAGCAGCGCGCTGCATCTTGACGTCGATGACCTCGGGCCACTGCTCCTGGCCGCGATAGATCGCCTCGAGGGCGTCCATCGCCTCGAAGTCGGGACCGACCTCGAGGAGCTTCCGCCATGCGTCGGCGGCGTCGTACGGCTGCGAGAGCTGCTCGCCGTAGACCTTGCCGAGCTCGCGGTAGATCTCCTTGAGCTCCTCGGAGTCGAACATCGCCGCAGCGCGATCGACCATCTGATGGAGCGCGGTGACCAGCTCCTGGTGATCGCCCTGGCGACGGCGAATGGCGGCCGTCGCACGGAGACCGGCGAGGTTGGCGAAGTCGATGTCGAGGACGCGGTTCCAGTCCTCGAGCGCGAGGTCGTCGCGCTGGAGCTTGCCCTCGAACGTGCGAGCGCGGCGCGTGAGGATGTTCACGCGATCGTCTTCGGTCTCGGCGATGTCGAACTGGCGTTCGAGGATGTCGACGAGCTCCCGCCACGACTGCTGCTGCTCGTAGAGGTTCGCGAGCGCACCGAGCGCCTCGGGGTCTTCGCCGCGGAGATCGAGGACGATCTTCCACGTGTCGACGGCGCGGGCCGGGTCGTTGAGCTGCTCGGCCGCGAGGTGCGCGAGCTTGGCGCGGATCTCCGCTTCCTGGACGTCGCCCGACGCGTTCTCGAGCTCGCGCTCGTAGACCGTGTTGAGCTCGGTCCACGATCCCTGCGCGGAGTAGATGCGCGCGAGGGCCTGGATCGCGGGGTCGTGGGTCTTGTCGAGACCGTCGAAGATGCGACGGAACGCGAC